>NZ_JBFAPK010000024.1:0-131567 GCF_040676675.1 Micromonospora sp. NPDC049559
CCCTCTCCCCATCTCTTTGTGGGTGTTGTGCCGGGCCAACTGGTGTGCTTGGCCGCCGCCCCCCCCCCCACAACTCCATGATCGACGTTTTTGGCGATCGGGGCGGTGCAACCGGACGTGCCGACGACCCCGTTAGAGGTGGGGTCGGCGTACGTCGACCGTCCACAGTGGTGGAAATCTGGGGAGGATTCGTGACGGGAAGCAGGCATCGGAGAGCGATGCTGCTCGGGACCGCCATCGGACTGGTGGCGACCGGGGTCGGCGGCGCCGGCCCGAGCGTGGCCGGGCCGCCGCGGGGCGGCACGCCGTCGTCGGGCCCGGCGACGGTACTGCCGGCCGGTCGGACGTACACGGTGACGCTGTTGACCGGTGACGTGGTGACGGTGTCGACCCGTACCTCGGGATGTCCGCTGGTGACGGTGAAGCCGGCGAGGCCGAACGGGATCCAGCACCGCAGCTGCGGCCCGGACGGGCACGCGCACGTGGTGCCCGGTGAGGTGGCGAAGCTGGTCGGCCCGGTGCTGGACGAGTCGCTGTTCGACGTGACCGCGCTGATCCTGAACGGTTACGACGACGCGCGTACGTCCGAGCTGCCGCTGATCGTGCGGCCGGCCGGCGGTGCCCCCGGCGCCGGCCGGGCGGCGGGGACGCTCGCCGCGAACCCGCTCGCGGCCGGGCTGGGCCAGCGGCGCGAGCTGCCGGTGCTCGGTGCGGTGTCGGGCCGGCAGCCGAAGGGTGAGGGCTTTGAGTTCCTACGCACCCTGACCGGGCAGGAGCGCGTCACGGCCGGCGTGCGGGCGGCCGGCGTGGGCCCGAAGGTGTGGCTGGACCGGCGGGTCCGGGCCACCGGCACCGCGTCGGCCCTCGACGCCGCGCGGCCGGCCACCGGCACCGCGTCGGCCCTCGACGCCGCGCGGCCGGCCACCGGGGCACCGCTCGTCGCAGCCGCGCGGCCGGCCACCGTGCCGCACCGGCAGGCGCCCGTACCGGACCTGGACCGCAACCTGGGGCAGATCAAGGCGCCGCAGGCGTGGGCCGCCGGGGCCAACGGGCGGGGCGTGCGGGTCGCGGTGCTCGACACGGGCGCCGACTTCGCCCACCCGGACCTGGCCGGCCAGGTGGTGGAGCGGGCCGACTTCAGCGTCGAGGGCGGTGACGCCGTCGACCACCTCGGGCACGGTACGCACGTGGCGGCGACCATCGCCGGCACCGGTGCCGCCTCGGGCGGCGAGCGGCGTGGCGTCGCGCCCGAGGCGGACCTGCTGGTCGGCAAGGTGCTCGACGACGACGGGTTCGGCACCGACTCGATGGTCATCGCCGGCATGGAGTGGGCGGCGCCCCGGGCCGACGTGGTGAACATGAGCCTCGGCGGCTCGGACCTCAGCGACGGCAGCGACCCGCTGTCGCAGGCGCTGGATGCGCTGACCGAGCGGTACGGCACGCTCTTCGTGGTCGCCGCCGGCAACGAGCCGACCCCCGGATGGGTCGGGGCGCCGGCCGCGGCCGCCTCGGCGCTGACGGTCGGCGCGGTCGACGGAACCGACGCGCCGGCGCCCTTCTCCAGCCGAGGGCCGCTGACGAACAGCCGGGCGGCGAAGCCCGAGCTGGTGGCGCCCGGGGTGGACATCCTGGCCGCCCGCGCCGCCGGCACGACCATGGGCGACCCGCTGGACGAGCGGTACACGGCCGCCTCCGGCACGTCGATGGCCACCCCGCACGCCGCGGGCGCGGCCGCGCTGCTGGTCCAGCGGCATCCCGACTGGTCGCCCGGGCGGCTGAAGTCCGCCCTGGTGGGCGCGGCCGACCCGCTGCCCGGCGCGGACGCGTACGCGGTCGGCGCCGGCCGGCTCGACGCGGCGCGGGCGCTCTCCGGCGCGGTCGCCGGGCAGGACCTGGTCGACCTGGGCACGTTCGCGTACCCGCAGTCCGGCACGGCCACCACGCCGCTGTCCTGGACCAACACGGGCACCGCGGCGGTGAGCCTGGAGCTGACCGTCAGCGTCACCGGCCACGACGGCCGCAGCGTGCCGACCGGGACCGCCACCCTCTCGGCCGGCCGGGTCACCCTCGCGGCCGGCGCGACGGGCACCGCGACGCTGCGCGTCGACCGGTCGAGGCTGGCCGCCCGGCCGGGCCTCTACGCGGCGGTGGTGACCGCCCGGGCGGGCGGCGTGTTCGTCGCCAGCACCCCGGTCGCCTTCTACGTCGAGCCGCCCGGCCACGAGCTGAACCTGACGGTCACGGCGCTGCCGGACGCCGCCGACGGGGTCGACCAGTGGGGCGCGATCCAGGTGGTCAACCTCGACGACCCGACGCTGTTCCAGGAGTACCTGGACCTGACTCCCGGCTCGACCACGAGCGTGCGGGTGCCGGCCGGTCGGTACAGCCTGATCGGCTACCAGTGGGAGGACAACCCGGCGACCGGCGGCGTCCGGATGGGGCTCGTGGGCACCCCGGACCTGACCGTCGACCGGGACACCGACCTGCTGGTCGACGCGGCCACCGCCAGCCAGCTGCGCGGGGGCGTCGACGGGGTGGCCACCGAGGCCGCTCAGCTCGGCGCCACCTACGGCCAGTACGCCCGCACCGGGGAGCTGGTCAGCAACGAGTTCGCCTTCGCCTGGGGCACCGACGCCCGCGACGGCGGGGTCTACGTCATGCCGATGCGCAAGCCGGGGGTCGGCCGGTTCGAGGCGTACGTCAGCTTCAGTCTGCACGCGCCCGGCACCGGGCCCAGCCCGTACCTGTACGACCTGGTCAAGACCCTGCCGAACGGCTTTCCGGCGGACCTGACGTACCGGTGGAGCGCGGCCGAGCAGGCCGACCTGGCCCGGATCGACCAGAGCTTCCGGGTGCTGGACCGGAAGGGGTCCGTCACCACGCACAAGCGGTACGGCTGGACCGCCGACTACCTGAACGTGCTGGAGGCCTGGACCGACGGCGCCGCCGGTGACCGCGTCGACTACGTCACGCCCGGCTTCCAATGGCTGGACGAGGCGTTCTACGACGGCGTGGTCACCCAGGAGGCGCTGCGCCGGTACGCACCGGGCAGCCGGACGAACAAGGTCTGGGTGCGGCAGCCGCTGCGTCCCGACTGGTACGACGACCCGGCGCCGTCGACCAGCGACTGCGTGCCCAACCCGGTCTCCCGTACCCGGGGCAACCTGCACGTCGAGCTGGTCGAGCAGGCCGACCAGCACCAGCGGTTCAGCTGCCACCCCGGGGATCCCGAGTGGGAGACGAAGACCGTACGGAAGCTGACCCTGCGCCGCGACGGGCAGTTGGTGGGCGAGGCGGACCGTGGCCCCGCGGACTTCAGCGTCCCGAGGCAGGCGGGGAACTACCGGCTCGAATACCACCTGGACGCCAGCGCGCTCCAGCCGGTCTCCACCCGGGTGGACACCGCCTGGACGTTCCGCTCGGCCGGCCCGGCCGGCACCAACCGGGTCGCCGTGCCGCTGCTCTCGGTCGACTACGCGCTGCCGCTGGACGTGGCGAACAAGCCGACCGGCGGTGCCGCCACCTTCGCGGTGCGGCAGGCGTACGGGGTCACCGCGCAGAAGATCACCTCGTTCGAGCTCTGGACGTCCGTCGACGACGGTGCCACCTGGCAGCCGGTGGCGACGGGCCCCGCCGGTGCGGACACCTTCGCGGCCCAGCTGCCGAGGCCCGCGGCGGGGCAGGCCGTCTCGCTGCGCGTCAAGGCCACCGCCGACGGCGGCAGCGGGATCGAGCAGACCATCATCCGCGCCTACCTGGCCGGATAGCGGAACTCTCCGCACGCCGTGGGCCGTGACCGTACGCCGGTCGCGGCCCACGGCCGGTTCAGCCGGCCGACGCGTCCCGCCGCTCCCACTCGGCCCGGGTGAGCTGGTACTCGACCTCGCCGTGCGCGGAGCCCTCGATCGACTCCGGCCAGTCGCCGTGGAAGCGTCGCAGGAACGACAGCCCCGCCTTCTCCATCACGCGCCGGGAGCGGGTGTTGACGAACATGGTGTTCGCGGTGACCCGCTCCACGCCGAGGTCGGTGAACGCCTTGCGGATCAGCGCGCGTGCTCCCTCGGTGGCGTAGCCGCGTCCCCACGCCGCCCGGTTCAGCCGGTAGCCGAGTTCGACCACGGAGCCGTCCCGCTCGTCCAGGGGCCGCAGTTCGAACCAGCCGAGGAAGGCGCCGGTCGCCTTGTCCTCGGCGGCCCAGTAGCCGCGCGTACCGGAGCAGGGGTGGTCGCGCATCAGCCGAGGCAGGACCCGTTCCTCGACGTCTCGGCGGCTCGTCGGCCTGCCGCCGTTGAGGTAGCGCATGACCTCCGGGTCGCCGTCCAGCGCGACCAGGTGATCGGCGTCGGCCTCGGTGAAGGGGCGCAGCACGAGCCGATCGGTCTCCAGGAAGACGTGCATCCGGCGATCGTCGTCACCGACGACCGGCTCCGCCAGCGAATTCCTCCCCGGGCGCCGGCGGGACTGACCGGCCCTCACCGTCGCCACGTTCGGCGTCGTGCCTGGTGTCACGGTGCGCGGCGTCGCGCATCTGGCGGTAGGCGGCGGCGCCGGCCAGGGCGGCGAGCAGGCCGGCGCCGAGGATCACCGGTCGGGTGCCGTCGAGCAGGAACTCGTGCCCCCAAAGGGTCACGTGGCGACGCCCGATCAGCGTCACCAGCAGCGGCGTGAGGGCCACCGAACAGCCCAGGACGACCTTCAGCATCGACTGGTAGAGCGCGTTGACCCGGCCGCGCATGGCGTCCTCGACCCGGGATCCGATGATCGTGACGCCGGTGAGGAACGCGGTACCGGCGCCGGCGCCCACGACCACCACGGCGGCCAGCGACACGGCCAGGTGCGGGGAGAGCGCCACCAGGACGAGCATCCCCCCGGCGGCGACGACCGCCAGGCCGAACAGCCGGTCGTGCGTCACCCGCTGAGCCAGCCTGGGTGCGGCGAGGATGCCGACCACCAGCCCCAGGAACGCGGCGAGGAGCAGCAGCCCGAACGCGGCCTGACCGCCGAGCAGGCTCAGGGCGTACGGCTGGGCCGAGCCGACGACGGCGCCACCGGCGGCGAGCGCGCCCATCATGCCGAGCAGCAGCCCCCGCACCAGCGGGGTGCCCCGCAGGTAGCTGGCGCCGTCGCGGAGCATCTCGGCGATCCCGGGACCGCCGCCGGCGGGTCGGGCGTCGGGTTCCGCCCGGCCCGAGGGCGAGGGGCGGGCGTCGCGGCCGGACAACTCGGGCAGGCCGGTGGTGATCGCGGCGGCGCTGGCCAGGTAGAGCAGGGCGGCGATGACGACCGCGAGTCGGGTCAGACCGTTCATGCCGAGTACGTGCGGGGGCAGGCCGAAGACGGTACCGGCGCCGGTGATGAGGGTGAACAGGCCACCCGCCGTGGCGACGGTGATGCCGTACGTCATGACCAGGCCGACCTGGGTGGCCGACGCGACCTGGTCCGGGCGGCGGAGCAGGCCGGGCAGGGCGGCGTCCTTCGACGGGATCCACATGGTCGTGGCCACCTGGACGAGGAAGCCGCCGGCCAGGATCCACCAGTAGCTGTTCACCACCGCGATGGAGAGCAGCAGGCCGCAGCGGGCCAGGTCGGCGAGGGCCATCACGACGCGTCGGTCGAACCGGTCCGCGACGAGCCCCGCGATCGGGGCGAAGAGCAGACCGGGCAGCAGGTTGGCGAAGAGGACCCCGCTGAACGCGAAGTTCACGCCGGCGGAGTTGGTGGCGAGGGTGCTGGCGAGCGCGGCGAGGGCGGACAGCGCGAGCCAGTCGCCGGTACTGCACAGGCCGGTGACGATCCAGAGCCGGCGGAACGCCCGCAGCGCCAGCACCTCGCGGGCGCGGGCCAGCGAGGAGGCGCCGCCCCCGCCCGAGCTGCCTGTTTTGTCGGCTTCCGGTTCCTCGTCCACGCTGATCGCCACGGGCGAACGGTAGACGACTCGCCGGCCTCGATCGACACGTCGGCTGTCGCGTCGTTGTCCCGTGGCTGTCGCGTGGCTGTCACGTACGGCCGAGAGGCTCGCCGAGGCGGAGGGCGGGGGCGCCGGCCGACCGCTCAGCCGGCGGTCGAGTAGAGCCGGGCGACTCCGCCGGCGAGTTGCGCCTGGACCTCGCGTGCGTTCTCGTCGGCGAGGATCTCGACGGAGCCCTCTTCGAGGGCGTCGAGTGAGAGCGCGGCGATCACGGCGGGATCGCTCTTGGGGGCGTCGACGGACGCGACCATGTCGGTGTCCAGGTATCCGACGTGCAGGGCCGTGACCTGCGTACCCTGCGCCGCCAGTTCGAGCCGCAGGGCGTTGGTCAGCGACCACTGCGCCGACTTCGCCGCCGCGTAGCCGCTGTATCCCGGATAGGTCACCCACGAGAGCACGGACAGCACGTTGAGAATCGCGCCACCGCCGTTCTCGGCCAGCTGCGGGGCGAACGCGCGGCTCACCGCCAGCGTACCGAAATAGTGGGTCTCCATCTCCAGGCGAATCTCCGCCAGCGAACCGTCGGAGACCGAAGCGCCCGTGTACGAACCCGCGTTGTTGATCAACAGCGACACGCCCGACGCCGCCTCGGCCGCCGCGGTCACCGACGCGATGTCCGTGACGTCGATCGTCACCGGGATGACCCCTGGTACGTCCAACGACGCCACGTCCCGGACACCGCCGTAGACCGTGGCCCCCCGGGCTACCAGCTGCTCCGCGAAGCGCCTGCCCAACCCCCGGTTCGCCCCGGTCACAAAAGCGGTGCTTCCCTCGATCTTCATCGTTTCTCCTCGGCTACGCGCCGGCCCGACGCTGTCGCGGTGGACCTGTCGCGTGAGTGGGTGACTCGCTCTTCCGGGGCTGTCGAGGTGTCCCCTTCGACGGCCCCCGTCGAACCGACGCGACCCGCGTCCTGATTTGGACAGCTCGGTGGCCCGCCGACCCGCGCCGGCCGACCGCGGCGACCGGATGGCTGGCCCCCGATCGGCGACAGGGCCCCTGACCAGCGTCTCCGCTGGTCAGGGGCCCTGTTCGGTACCTGTTGCCGGCGCGGCCGTTACGAGGCCCGCACGTTCGCCAGTCCCCGGTAGAAGAAGTGGTCGGACATGGGCTCGTCGATCGGCAGCGCGCTCAGCGAACTCGGGTCGGTCGTCTCCGAGAAGAAGATGTAGTCGAGCTTCTTGGCCGTGTTGTGCGTGTTCTGCCCGCTCCGGCAGGCGGTCGCCGAGGCCGAGCAGTAGGCGCTGTTGTAGTGGTTCTGGTCGTCCTGGTCCGCCTCGTAGTAGCGGCCCCAGCCGTGCTCGACGTTGGTGTTCAGCCGGTAGAACGCGTTCATCGAGAAGTCGGTCGGGGTCGAGTTGAAGTCCCCGCCGACCACCACGATCTTTCCGGCCGCGATGTCGCCGTCCAGGTCGGACGCGAGCGTGGCGGTCTGCGCGGCCCGCGCCCGCGCGTTCTCGCCGGCCGGGTCGTTCCAGGCGCGCAGGTGCACGGTGCAGCCCTTGACGGTACGGGTGAACTCCGCCAGCGCCACGTCGTAACAGAGCGCGTTGAACTCCCGGGGCGGGTTGACCGGCTCGCCCGATGCGTTGACCTGGTGCCGCTCCCCGCCCAACGGGATCTCGTCCCGGTTGGCGAGGGTGCCCCGGGCGGCCACCACCTGCCCGGTCCAGCACAGCCGGTTGTCGTTGGCCGGGTCGGTGTCCTCGTTGACCCGGCAGTCGGAGGCCCCGCAACCGGTGTAGTTGTCGATCATCGTGGTGAAGCCCATCTGGTAGGGCCCCGAACTGAAGCTGTGCGCCTGGAGCGCCTCGAACTGGGACCAGCACACCTCCTGTAGCAGGACGAGGTGCGGGCGGAAGTCGTCGATGAGGTCGGTGACGCTGGTCAGCGGCGCCGCCTGACCCCGATGCCCGCAGGAGGCGCCGCCGCAGATGTTGTGGCTGATCACGCGCAGCCCGACGGTGGCCGCCGCCGCGGTCGAGGCGTCCGCCGCCGGCTCGACGGCGACCGTGGCCGGGCCTCCGCCCCCGGCCCGGGCCGTCCCGCCGGACGCCGAACTGCCCACCGGTACGACCAGGAGCGTGGCGACCAGCAACGCGAGGGATCTTCCGAGTATTCGCACATCTCCTCCAAAGAGAGATCAAGAGGTGCGAATATAACGTGTCACTCCACCGTCCAGGGGCGGAGCTTCTCTGGGTTGCGTACCGACCAGATGTGCGCGATCCGGTCGCCGGCGAACTGGAACGCCATCACCGAGACGGTGACCCCGTCGCGCTGGGCCACCAGGCCGGGCTGGCCGTTGACCGTACGCTCCAGGATCGTGACGTCGGGCGCCACCTCGGCGATCTGGACGTAGGTGCGGGCGATCAGTTCGCCGCCCTCGATCGGGTGGAGGAAGGTGGCGGCGAGGCCGCCGCCGTCGGCGGTCGCCGTGGCGTCGGGGTCGAGCAGGCCGATGAGGGCGTCGATGTCCCGGGCCTCCCAGGCGGTCTTGAAGCTCCTGACGATGCCGGCCTGCCGGGACGTCGGGGGCGCCGGGGGTTGCGCCGCGCGGATGCGCCGACGGGCCGAGGAGGCCAACTGGCGGCAGGCCGCCGGGGTACGGCCCACGATCTCGGCGACCTCCGCGAAGGGGTAGCGGAAGACGTCGTGCAGGACGAACGCGACGCGCTCGGCCGGGGTCATCGATTCGAGCACGACGAGGAAGGCCATGTTGACCGACTCGTCGAGGGTGACCCGGTCGGCCGGGTCGGGCGCGGCGCCGCCCGGCCGCCCGCCGATCCACTCGCCACGGTCGGGCAGCGGCTCGGGGATCCACTCGCCCACGTACCGCTCCCGCCGGGCCCGGGCCGAGCCGAGCACGTTGAGGCAGACCCGGCTGGCGACGGTCGTCAGCCAGGCGCCGGGGGACTCGATGCTCTCCCGCTGCCGCCGGGGCATGGCGTACCAGCGGGCGTAGGTCTCCTGGACGACGTCCTCGGCGTCGGCCAGGGAGCCGAGGAGCCGGTACGCCAGATTGATCAACTGGCGGCGCTCGCTCATGATCGCGCTCAGGCCCGGATCGGGCCGGTCGGCTCCTGGCTCGGACTGGCTGCTCATCGTCGGCGACTTCCTCCCCCTGGCTGCCCTCGTCGGTACCGACAAGACAGCGCCCCGAACTGTGAGGTGCGCGCCTCGCCTCACATCCCGGGGCGCTGTCTTGTCGGTACCGCTGGACGAACACAGCATCCAGCGAAGAGGGAGACCGATGAGTAACTTTCAGGCCATCGCGGATCGCGTCGAGATCGAGGCGCTGCGCGGCGAGTTCACCGACGCGGCGATGATGCGCGACCGGGCCCGTCTCGCGTCGCTGTTCACGCCGGACGGCGTGCTGCGGATGCCGAACATCCCGGTCGAGCTGATCGGGCTGGAGGAGATCCGCGCCGGGGGCGAGCGGTTGCAGGCCCAGTGGGACTTCTTCGTGCAGAACACGCACCCGGGCACGATCCAGATCGACGGCGACACCGCGACCGGCCGCGCCTACATGCAGGAGATCGTGCGGACCCTCGACGGCCACCAGGGGCTCAACTTCGCCATCTACCACGACCGCTACCGGCGCACCCCGGACGGCTGGAGGTTCACCGAGCGGGTCTACGAGGTCAGGTACCTCGATCCGACCCCGCTGGCCGGCTCGGCGCCCCGGACGCCGGAGACGCCCGCCGACCCGGCCGAGTAGCCGGCCTGGCCACGCCGGTCCGGCAGCACCAACGACCCATGACCCAGCAGACCACGACCCAGCAGACCACGACCAGCCCAGGAGGCATCGTGACCACCCCGAGCACGGCAACCCAGTTCGCCGACCCGGCCACCGAGGAGCGCCTTCAGCGCGTGGCCGCCGCGCTGGAGGCGAACAACTTCGTCGTCGAGATCCTCGACGACGTCGCCGCCGCGCGTACCCGGATCAAAGATCTGATCCCCGAGGGCGCCAGCGTCTTCACCTCGTCCAGCGAGACCCTCCGCCTGTCCGGCATCGACGAGGACATCAACACCGGCGGGCGGTACCGTGCCCTCAAGCCGCGCGTCCTGGCCATGGACCGCGCCACCGAGGCCGACGAGATCCGGCGGCTGCTCGCCAGCCCCGACGTCGTCGTGGGCAGCGTCGCCGCGGTCACCGAGACCGGTTCCCTCGTGGTCGCCTCGGCCACCGGAAGCCAACTGCCCGCCTACAGCGGCGGTGCCGCCCAGGCGATCTTGATCGTCGGGGCGCAGAAGGTGGTACCCGACCTGGGTACCGCGCTGCGCCGCCTTGAGGAGTACGTCTACCCGCTGGAAGACGCCCGCGCCCAGAAGGTCTACGGGTCGCCCAGTGCCATCAACCGGGTGCTCGTCCTGAACGGCGAACTCCGATCCGGCAACCGCACGGTCCTGCTGCTCCGCGAGGCCATCGGGTTCTGAGGCCCCCGGGAAACCCCGGCACGGGATGGCCATGGCCTCCCAGGCGGGGCCATCCCGTGCCGGCACCGGCGGTACCGCCCCGCGCTCCCGGGACGACCGCCGGCCGTGCGGACCGCACCGCCGGTACCCACGTCGGTGAAGTGAGCTGGCTCACGCGCTGTTATGACAACGGACGACGCGGTGTCTTGAGGCCGACCCCTTGAAACAAAGGAGAGCCTCATGAACCTCGCGCTCTGGATCGCCGCCGGCCTGCTGGCCGTGGTCGCCCTGGTCGGCGGCGTCAGCAAGACCTTCGTACCGAAGGCGAAGCTGGCCGCGACCTCCGGCGGGGAGTGGACCGGGGAGGCCAGCGCCGGCTTCGTCAAGTCCCTTGGGGTCCTCGAACTCCTGGCGGCGGTCGGGCTGATCCTGCCCGCCGTGGTCGGCATCGCGCCGGTACTGGTACCGGTGACGGCCGTCTGCTGGGTCCTGCTGATGGTCGGCGCGATGATCACCCACCTCCGCCACGGCTCACCCAAGTTCATGATCCTGAACCTGGTCTACCTGGCTCTCGCGGCGTTCATCGCCTGGGGCCGTTTCGGCCCCGAATCCTTCAGCGCCTGACCCGCCCCCAGCCCGGTACCGGCGGCGGGAGGCGCGAGGTCCTGCGGCCGGAACCCCGAGACGATGGAGACACCATGAGCGAAAACACCGAGGTGGTCGTGGTCGGCGGCGGATACGCGGGAGTCATGGCGGCCAACCGCCTGACGCAGCGCGACGACGTGACCGTGACCCTGGTCAACCCGCGCGCGACCTTCGTCGAGCGGATCCGCCTGCACCAGCTGCTGGGCGGATCCCATGCCGCGATCGTCGACTACCGCAAGGTCCTGGCCGGCGGCGTCCGGCTCGTGGTCGACACCGTCACCCGCATCGACCCGGCCGGGCGCCGTGTGACGTTGGCGGCCGGCGGCACGGTCGGCTACGACTACCTGGTGTACGCGGTCGGCAGCGGCAGCGCCGATCCGGATGTGCCCGGTGCGGCCGAGTTCGCGTACCCGATCGCCAGCCTGGAGGAGACGGAGCGGCTACGGCCGGCCCTCGACGCGACGCCCGCGACGGCCGAGGTGACGGTGGTCGGCGCCGGTCCGGCCGGGATCGAGACCGCCGCCGAGCTGGCGGAGGCGGGGCGTACGGTGACCCTGGTCTGCGGCGGGGCGCTCGGCCCGTACCTGCACCCGCGTGGGCGGCGCGCGGTCGCCAAACGGCTGGCCAGGCTCGGCGTGACCGTGCTCGAAGGCCCCGGCACGAGGGTGACGGCCGTGGCCCGCGACTCGGTACGGCTCACCGACGGCCGCGACGTGCCGAGCGAACTGACCATCTGGACCACCGGTTTCGCCGTGCCGGACCTGGCCGCGCGCAGTGGTCTGCGCACCGACGCCCTGGGCCGCCTGCTCACCGACGAGACGTTGACGAGCGTGGACGACGCGCGCATCGTCGCGGCCGGGGACTCGGCGGCACCGTCGGACCTGCCGTACCGGATGGGCTGCCAGTCCGCGGTCCAGCTGGGCCCGCAGGCGGCCGAGACGGTGCTCAGCCGGATGGCGGGTCGGCGGCCCGCGCCGGTGGACGTGGGGTTCGCCGGCCAGTGCGTCAGCCTGGGTCGCCGGGCCGGCGTCTTCCAGTTCTCCCGCCGGAACGACATCGCGGTACCGCTCTACCTGGGCGGACGACCGGGTGCCAAGCTCAAGGAACTGGTGTGCCGGAGCACCGTCTGGCAGCTCGGGTACGAGGCGCGCAAGCCCGGTACGCGTACCTGGTGGGTCAAGGACGGCCGGCGCCGGCAACTGCTGGGGGCCGGGCGGTGAGGGAGGAGGGTGAGGAGATGAGCGACCAGGCCACCAACGCGGCGACCGAAACCTTCCTCGCCTACCGGAATCTGCTCTTCACGGTGGCGTACGAGATGCTCGGATCGGCGGCCGACGCCGAGGACGTCCTCCAGGAGACCTGGCTGCGGTGGGTGGAGGTCGACCAGGGCCGGGTACGCGACCAGCGCGCGTACCTGGTCCGGATCACGACCCGGCAGGCGCTGAACCGGCTCCGCACGATGCGGCGCCGCAAGGAGGCGTACGTCGGCCCCTGGCTGCCCGAGCCGCTGCTCACCACGCCGGACGTGGCCGAGGACGTCGAACTGGCCGAGAGCGTGTCGATGGCGCTGATGTTCGTCCTCGAAACGCTCTCGCCGACGGAGCGCGCCGTCTTCGTGTTGCGCGAGGCGTTCGATCTCGGCTACGACGAGATCGCCGCGGCCGTCGACAAGAGCCCGGCGGCGGTCCGCCAGATCGCGTACCGCGCCCGCCAGCACGTCGAGGCCCGCCGCCCCCGAGAGGTGGTCACCCCGCGCGAGACCCGGGCGGCGGTGGAGTCGTTGCAGCGCGCGCTCGACACCGGGGACTGGCACTCCCTGCTCGACGTGCTCGCCCCCGACGTCGTTCTCGTCAGCGACGGCGGCGGCGTCAAGCAGGCCGCGCTGCGGCCGGTCGTCGGCGCCGAGAAGGTGATCCGCATGTTCATGGGCGGTCTGGGCAAGATCAAGGCCACGGTCAGCGGCGAGCCGACCGTGGTCAACGGCAACCCGGCGCTCCTGGTACGCCTGAACGGCGAGCTGGACGGCATCATGGCCCTCCGCGTCGAGGGTGCCCGCGTCACCGGCCTCTACTACGTCCGCAACCCGGAGAAGCTGACCCGGGTCGAATCCGAGACCCCGCTGCGTCTGCGCTGAGAGCCTGCTGTCTTCGGGCATGAAATGACTCTGCGTGTCCATTGCACGACCAGGCTGGCGGGTATCAGGTGTCGTACTCGCCGTCCCAGGGCTCGTGGCAACCGAACCGTTGCGGGTAGAGCGAAACGGCGCCGGGCGGGTCGAGTCCTGACTACGATCCGGCCGTGCCGGTGGCGTTTGCGGAGGGGTAGGTGACCTCCCAGGCCGCCTCGATCATCCGGAAGATCTCGTCCACCGTGGCCTTTGGATCGGCCGCAGCACGGGCCAGCGAAAAGGCGTCGATCACGAACCTCGCGATCGCCCGGCAGGCCGGTGGGGTCCGTGACAGGCCGGGATCGGCGGCGATGGCCGCTGCCAGCGACTCCGCGTGGCGCAGTCTCATCGACGTTTCGTACTCCCGCAGGGCGGGTGATGCGTCGATCATGCGCCAGATCGGGGCGGCGCCGTCCGGGGTGCAGTGGCGCACCAGGGCCTGGATCTCGCGGCGCAGCGCGGGGATCAGTGGCTCGTGCGGCGCCCGGTCGGTGACCGCCCGCGTGAGGCGTTGCTCGAAGTCTTCGTCCTGCTCGAACACCAGGGCCTCTTTCGAGGCGAAGTGAGAGAAGAGCGTGGTGACGGCCACGTCGGCCTCGGCAGCCACGTCACGGATACCCACCGCGTCGTACCCGCGTTCCAGGAAGAGCCGCAGGGCGGCGTCCGCGATCTTCTGGCGGGTCGCGGCCTTCTTGCGCTCACGTCGTCCGGTCGGCACCGTCATGCTCTCACACTACCAGGTGCAAATCCGTAACAGTTCCAAAAGGCTACCCGTTAGTGCTACGGTCGCCGCATGAAGAAGGTGAGCTTCGCCGAGTTCGGCGGTCCGGACGTCCTGCAACTCATAGATGCCGAGGAGCCCCACGCGGGCCCCGGCCAGATACGCATCGCCGTACGGGCGGCGGGCGTGAACCCCGCCGACTGGAGGATCCGTGAAGGCCAGGTCCTGGCGGCCCATCCGATCGAGTTGCCCTCCGGAGTCGGGCTGGACGCCGCCGGCGTGGTGGACGAGGTCGGTGAGGGCGTCGAAGGGGTCAAGCTCGGCGACCGCGTGTTCGGCGAAGGTTCGAGCACGTATGCCGAGTTCGCCGTGCTGTCGGCCTGGGCCCTTATGCCCGAAGGGCTGACGTTCGAAGAGGCAGCCGGGTACCCCTCGGTGGTGGAGACCGCGCTGCGCGTCATCCGCGAGGTCGGTGTGCAGCCCGGGCAGACGCTGCTGGTCAGCGGCGCGTCCGGGGGAGTCGGATCGGCGGTGCTACAGATCGCCCGTGACCGCGGCATCAGGGTGATCGGCACGGCTGGGGCCGCGAACCAGGACTACCTGCGAAGCTTGGGTGCCGTCGCCACGACGTACGGCGAGGGCTGGGTCGAACGGGTGCGGGAACTCGGCCATGTCGACGCGGCTCTCGACCTGGCCGGCTCGGGCGTGCTCCGCGAACTCGTCGAACTGACCGGGGATGCGCGGAAGGTGATCTCGATCGCCGATCTCGATGCGCCGAAGTTCGGCGTCCGGTTCTCCGGCGTGGCCGGGAGCGTGCCGGAAGCGCTCGCCGAGGCCGTCAACCTCATCTCGCGAGGAAAGCTCCACATCCCGGTCGAGAAGTCGTACCCGCTCGCCGAGGCCCCCTTGGCGCACGTCGACAGCCAGGCCGGCCACACGCGTGGGCGCCGGGTTCTGGTCGTCTGAAGCCAGCTACGCGTCGCCCTCAAGCCGAAAATGAGGGCGACGCCAGCCAGGATCTCGCTGATGAACGCCCGCCAGCCGGTGGGGGTGAAGGTGAGGGCGCCGCCGTTGCGGTCCCGGGCCGCTCAGGCCGCTGGCTGTTCCTGCTCCCATGGGTACGCCATCGCGCGGAGCCGCGCCGCATGGGCCAGGTGCCAGCGCTGACGAGTCACATCGCCGCGTGATCCGGCCTCATCGGCCCACCGCTGTATCTCCGCGATGCGCTCCTCGTGCTCGGCCACCAGCAGGTCGCGAAGCGCCTGTACGTGTGGATCGGCGCTCTCACCTTCGCGTTCGCTCGACATCCACTTCCTTCTCGGTGCCGCGACCATCGCCTGTCAGAGCGCGACGATGATGGCAGCGCCGAGGCTCACTACCTCGCACATGGCGTGCGGCAAGCGGTCGCCGACCATCCAGCAGGCTCACCGCAGCGGGCCGTGGTCCGGCCGGAAAGCGGCGGCCAAGGTGGGATCGGCAGTGGACGCGGATCGGCTGAAATCTGTGCGCAGGTGTCTGACCTTACGAGCCTGGGCGGCGCTGTGCTGGGTCAGCGGGTCTTCGCCAGGTTGATGAACGCCTGCCAGGAGGTGGGGGTGAAGGTGAGGGTGCCGCCGTCGCGGTCCTTGGTGTCGCGTACGAGGACGCGGCCGGGGAGGTTGTCGGCGACCTCGACGCAGCTACCGCCGTTGGTGGAGGAGTAGGACGACTTTCGCCAGTTGGCGCCGGTCAGGTCCATGTCTTTGCCACTTCCTTCAGTGTGTCGAGCGACTGACGACGCGGTAGGGCTTCGCTCATCACAACGTCCCAGACACTCGCGAGCCTCGCAACGTCCTCGCCACGTTCCACGATCTGCGCGCCGAGCTGATGGTCTAAGTGCCCGAACGTTGCTCCGCTTGCCAGACCAGCGAGGATGAACGAACCGGCGAGGCCAGGATAGAGGCCGACGGCGGCCGGGACGAGATGGATTTGCACGTTCGGCATATCGGCGCAGGTCACAAGGTGTTCGAGCTGGGCGGCCATCAGGTCGCGTCGGTCGTCGACCGTACGCCGCAGCACCGCCTCGTCGAGCACCGCGACGAACTGTGGAGGCTTCTCGCGGGTCAGGATCTGCTGCCGCTGCATCCGGGTGGCGACGCGTTGCTCGACCTCGTCGGCCGTGAACATCCGGCTCGCGGAGAGCGTCGCGCGGGCGTAGTCCTCCGTCTGTAGCAGTCCCGGAACGAACGACTGCTCGTACCAGCGCAGGGCGATCGCCTCACGTTCGATCTCGATCCACTCGCGTAGCCAGGCCGGAGCGCCGAAGTTGATGACGAGTCGTTCATAGACCCCACCCGTCCCCAACGCGCGGTCGGAGCCGCGGATGAAGTCCATCGTCAGCGCCCTCGTGCCGTTCTCAACCGAGCTGACGTGCGAGGGCGAAAAGTTCGCCGAGCGCCCGAACGCCTCCTGCGTCATCCCGGCGGCGGCCCGGCCCCGGCGGATCTCGCCAACGATGAAGGCGGCGAGCGCGTGTGGAATCTCGGCCATCAGCTCTCCTCAAAAAGTAGATCAATTACTCATCGCGGAGCGGCGGAAAGGCGATTTGGCCAGGTCAGCCCCGGTGCCCGCAACGCCTTCCCGAGAGTAATCCGTCCACAGCAGAGTGTCACCAGCGGAACCGCTCGGATCTGTCGGCACCGGAAAAGACGGGCGGAACCGTACGGGTGCCGCCCCGGGTTGAAGGGGTCTCGGGGCGGCACCCATCCACGGACCAGCCGAGGGGGAAAGCGATGTCGGAGAGCTGCGCCAGCGAGGGGGCCGGGTCGTCGGTGGGGCGGCGGGTGGCGTACTGGCGGGTGCGGCGGGGCATGACCCAACAGATGCTCGGCGACCGGGTCGGCCGGTCGAAGAGCTGGGTGGAGAAGGTCGAGCGGGGTGTGCGGCGCCTCGACCGGGTCTCGGTGCTGCACGAGATCGCCCGGGTGCTGGAGATCCCGGTCGAGCAGCTGCTCGCCCCGGCCGCGCCGGACCAGGCCACCGACCAGGGGGAGGTGGAGGACATCCGGGCCGCGCTGGCCCGGTACACCTGGTCGGAAGATCCCGACGACGCGGACGCCGTGCCGGCCGACCTGGGCGAGTTGCGCGGCGCCGTCGACCACGCGTGGCTGAGCTTCCAGCACGGCGGCTACGACACACTCACCCGGAGCCTGCCGCAGCTGCTGCGCCGGGCGCAGCACGCCGACACACACCACCGGCACGACGACGACCACGCGGCGCGGGCCGCGCACCTGCTCGCCCAGTCGTATCAGATCGCCTCCTCGACGCTGCGCAAGACCGGGCAACCCGAGCTGGCCTGGTTCGCCGCCGACCGGGCCCGCGCGGTCGCGGTCCGCGCCGGCGATCCGCTGCTCGCCGGTACCGCCGACAGCCGCGCCGGCAACGCCCTGCTCACCCTCGGCCGACCCCGCCCAGCCCTCGAAACGCAGCTCGTCGCCGTCAACCGGCTCGCCCCCGCCACCGCGCGCACCGCCACCGAGCAGCAGCTCTCCGTGTACGGATCGCTGCTGCTCCAGGCCGCGATGGCCGCCGCGCACCTCGCCGATGATGCCGGCGTACGGGACCTGATCGGCGAGGCCGAACAGGTCGTGCGCGACCTGCACCCGGCCGCCAACCACTACTGGACCAGCTTCAACGCCACCAACCTCAACCTGCACCGCATCGCCGCCGACGTGGAGTTGGGCGAGCACCGCCGGGCCGCCGACGCCCACGACCGGCTCGACGGCCACGCCTTCCGAGGGCTGATGCCGGAGCGGCGCGCCCAACACCTGCTCGACGTCGCCCGCGCCTACTGCCAACTCGGGCGGGCACGCGAGGCGGTACCACTGCTGCTGGAGGCCGAACGGCTGGCCCCTGCCGAGATCCGCCACCGCCCCGCCGCGCACGCCGTACTACGCGACCTCGCCCGCCGGATACCGGGCCGCATCCCCGGACCCGTCGCCGACCTGGCCCGCCGCAGCGGAATCCACCCCGGCTGACCGGGGTGGATCGCGTGGACCTTGGCACGGAACGGCCCCTGTGGGGGCCCGTGCGTGCCAAGATCTCGGGGTGCGAGCGGGGTCCGCGGGTCAGGCGAGGACGGCCGGCTTCAGCACCTCCTCGCACCACTGCCGGAAGCTGGTGGGGGTGTTGGCGCGGGGCGTACCCGCCGGGACGTCGTAGGCGCCCCGGTCGACTGCGGCGGCCATGTTCACGAGTCCCTGGGCCCACGCGTCGGACATCCCGTTCCGCGTCAGCGTGGCCCGGTACGCCTCGCCGGGGACCTGCTGGAAGCGGACGGGCCGCGCCAGCACCTCCGACATGATCTGGGCGAGGTCGTGCTGGGACAGGTCCTCGGGCCCGAGCAGCGGGACGCTCTCCTGCCCGGTCCACGAGTCGTCCAGCAGCAGATCGGCCGCGACGGCGGCGATGTCCCGGGTGGCGCAGGTCGGGGTCTTGCGGTCGCCGGACATCGGCTGGAAGAAGGTCCCCTGGCTCTTGATCGTCGCGACCTGCCGGAGCATGTTCTCCATGAATCCGGGCGGGCAGAGCGAGCGGTAGTCCACCCCGGTGCTCTCGACCAGGTCGTCCATCGCGAAGATCGCCGAGATCTGGCCGGCGTTGCGGGCCACGCCCCGGCCGAGGCTGGAGACGGCGACCACCCGCCGTACGCCCTGGTTGTTGATCGCCTTGCAGAGCGGCCGGGCGAAGGCCAGGACGTGCTCCTGGAGGCTCTCCGCCCGCGATGTCGGCGGTACCAGCCAGAAGACGGAGTCGGCGCCCGAGAGCGCCCGGTCGACGGTGTCGACGTCGTCGGTCGAGCCCCGTACGACCTCGACGCGCTCGCGTACGTGATCGGGGAGGCGGGCGGGGTCGCGCGCGACGACGCGGACCTGCTCTCCGCCCTCGCGAACCCCGTCGAGGACCCGGTCGAGGACCTGCTTGCCGATCTGGCCGGTGGGAGTGGTGATCACGATCATGAGGACTCGTACCTCGCTTCGGAAACTTAACGGAAGCGGAATTACGCTTCCGTTTGGCGGGACACACGTTACCGGAACTAGGCTTCCGGTTGTCAACCGACTCCTGGGGCTGCCGAGCGATGACCGAGACCGAGCGACCATGACCGAGACCGAGCGACCTATGCGCGCCGACGCGCGCCGCAACCGCGAGCGGATCATGGCCGCCGCCGGCGAGTTGTTCGCCCGTCAGGGCCGCGACGCCCAGATGGAGGAGATCGCCGCCCGTGCTGGGCTGGGCATGGGCACCCTCTACCGCCACTTCCCGAACAAGGAGGCGCTGCTCACCGCCATGGTCGGCGAGCGGTTCCACGGCATGGCCGACCTCGCCCGCGCGGCCGAGGCGGTCGCCGACCCGGGTGAGGCGTTCGAGGTGCTGCTGCGCACCTACCTGGAGGCCGCCGACGGCGACGCCGCCTTCCAATTGGCGCTGATGGGCAAGGACGGCCTCGAATGGGAACGCGTCCAGCGACAGAAGGCCGAGTTCATGGAGGTCGCGGGCCGGATCGTCGAGCGCGCCGTCGCCTCGGGCCGGGTCCGCGCCGACCTCACCCCCGCCGACTTCGTCGTCCTGGCCAACGGCGTGATCGCCACCATGTACTTCCAGCCGGGCGGGAACGCCGACTGGCGGCGCCACCTCCAGATCGTGCTCGACGGCATCCGCCTACCCCCGTCCGGTGATGCGGCCCGGTGACGCGATCCGGAAGCGAGCGGATTGTTTCTCCAGAAAT
This sequence comes from Micromonospora sp. NPDC049559, assembly GCF_040676675.1. Taxonomy (NCBI): domain Bacteria; kingdom Bacillati; phylum Actinomycetota; class Actinomycetes; order Micromonosporales; family Micromonosporaceae; genus Micromonospora; species Micromonospora sp. NPDC049559. Next base: position 19,682 of record NZ_JBFAPK010000024.1, read on the forward strand.
GGGACGGTGGGCCGGCGCCGCCACCCGAGAGGCGACACCGGCCCACCGTGGGCCGCGACCGAACCGGTCAGCGGGCCCCGTCGGGAAGCTGGTCCACCGCCTCGCGGACCAGGATCGCCGAGGTGAAGGTGACCGTCCCCGGCGTGATCAGCCCGGCGTCACCACCGTTCGCGCGGACCTGGACGTTGCGCTCGCCGAGGTAGGTGAAGGTCTTCGCGTCGAAAATCCACTCCGTCCGCCGGCCGCTCGTCTCGTCGAGCCGGGCGACCGCCACCCCGGTACGGCCCGCCGCGTCCTCCGCCCGGGGCACCTCGACGACGCCGGGGATCTTGGCTGCCGCCCGGTACAGAGCCGCGGCCAGCGGCGCGGGCAGCAGGGACTCCTTGAGCAGGTCCCCGATCGTGGTGAAGGCCTCCTGGTCCGGGCTGTTGCCGTGCCCCTTGGTCTCCGTGTAGATCTTCTTCAGCAGCGCGTCCGGGTCGGTGGGGAGCGTCTTGAGGTAGTCGTAGGACGGGAAGTTCAGGAAGCTCTGCTGCACCTCGCCCTTCTCGTTGATGGCGTCGATGGACTCGCCCTTCGGCGGCGTGACGGCCGGGTCGATCAGCCATCCCTTCGTACCGTCGGTCGACCGCCAGATGCGGCGGGTGTGGATGCCGTCGCTCACCAGGGTCGTCTTGTCGTCCACCGTCTTCTCGTACGTGGTGCCGACCTTGCTCTCGATGTAGATGTACTGGCCGGCGCGCACCTGCTCGGCCGACGCCGGGCCTTCGACGGCGGCCAGCGAGATGCGCTCCAGCAACTGCGGGACGCCCTTGCCGTCCCCCTCCACCAGGGTGGTGGTCAGCGCCGGTCCGGTCGTGCCCTGGGTGCCCCCGTCGGGGCTCAGCACGGCCACCGCCGCACCGGCGACGAGCGCCAGGGAACAGGCCACGGCCGGCAGCACGAAGGCCGGACGCAGGAAGGAACGCCGACGCGGGGCGGCCGGCTGGGCGGCGGGGGTGGCGGCGGTTTCCGCTTCGATGAAGGCCATGAGCTGCTTCCTGTGAAAAAGGTGGCGGCCCTCGGGCAACTCGACCTCATCCCTGGAGAACAGGCGCTCTGCCGGATCCCCGTCACGAGGCTCAAGCCGGGAGTGGTGAACGTTCATCAGATTCCTTCCCGTCCGGGCCGGACCGCGAAGTTGCGGTCACCTCTTACCTGCCTGCCGGACCCCCGCGGTTCCACGAAATCCGCGGCGAGTTCCGCGTCGGCCAGCTTGCGCAGCCGCGCCCGCGCCCGCGACAGCCGGGACCGTACGGTCCCCACCGGCACACCCAGCACCTTCGCGGCGGTCTCGTAGTCCATCTCCTGCCAGAAGCACAGGCTCAGGACCTCGCGCTCGGTCCGCCGCAGGTGCGCGAGCGCCGACACCGTCGCCAGCAGCCGGCGCCGGTCGTCGACCCGTCCCGCGACCGCGTCGGCGTGGTCCGGTTCGGCCGGCTCCTGCGCGCGGATGGCCGCCCGGTACCGGCGGTTGCTACGCACGTGCGACCGCGCGATGTTCGTGGCGATCGCGAGCAGCCAGGGCCGCAACGAGCCACCGTCGGAGTCGATCCGCTCGCGCAGCCGCCACGCCTCCATGAACGTCGACGCCATCACGTCCTCCGCCACGGACCAGTCGGCGGTCAGCCGGAAGGCATGGTTGTAGACGGCGCGCGAGTACTCGTCGAAGAGCTCCGCGAACGCCCGCGGATCTCCGTCCCGTATTCGCGCACGCATGGTTGTCGTCACTCTCACTAGCTGTCCCCGACTCGGCCCGGGTTCCCGTGATCTGTGCCATTTCCCGGCCGTACGTCCGAAGCGGGCCGGGCGGGCGGCGGTATCGCCGCCGGTGACGGGCGTCGCCCCGGCTACGCAAGGTCAACTGGGCTGAGCCGGCGGTAGGCTACCCTGCTGGCGCGTGTTCCGCCGGTCCGGCCCGAGGGCCCGGCCAGGTGGAGGACGCGTTAGCAGACCGCCCCGCAGCGAAACCGGTGCGAAACCGGTGCTGTCCCGCAACTGTGATGCCCCACCCGCCGCCCCGGCGGGAGCCGAAGCCTCGACCGAGGCCGGCGGGGACGAGCCAGGTCGCCTGCGGTGCGGCGCGAACCGCGCTCTCGAGGAAGGGCGCCTCGCGGACGGGGACCGGCGGACGGAACAGCCCCCTGTCGGCGAAGCACCAGCCTCGACCGACAGGAGGATCCATGCTCAGACGTGTCCCGGCGGCGGCCCCGTCCCGGTTGGCCGGCACCACCCGGCCGAGCCGCGCCACGAAGGCCCTGACCGCCACCCTCGCCGCCGCGGCGCTGGCCCTGGCCGGCTGCGGCGACCCGGCGGCCGACAAGCCCGCCGGCTCGGCCAGCGGCGGCGCGGCCTTCCCCGTCACCGTCGGCCAGCTCACCCTGGCGGCCCGCCCCGAGAAGATCGTGGCGCTCTCGCCCACCGCGACCGAGATGCTCTTCGCCGTTGGCGCGGGCAAGCAGGTCACGGCCGCCGACGACAACTCGAACTACCCGCCCGAGGCGCCGAAGAGCGAACTGTCGGCGTTCCAGCCGAACGCCGAGGCGATCGCGGCGAAGAACCCCGACCTCGTGGTCCTCTCCAACGACACCAACAAGATCGTCGACCAGCTCACCGCCCTCAAGATCCCGGTGTACCTGTCGCCGGCCGCCAAGACGCTCGACGACACGTACCGGCAGCTCGGCGATCTCGGGAAGCTGACCGGGCACGCCGACGAGGCGACCGCCCTCGTGCAGCGGATGCGGGACGACATCGACAAGCTGGTCAAGACGGTGCCGGCGCGGGCCAAGCCGCTCAGCTACTACTACGAGCTGGACCCGACCTACTACAGCGTGACCAGCAAGACCTTCGTCGGGTCGCTCTTCGGGCTCGTCAACATGGTCAACGTCGCGGACCCGGCCGACGCGGACGGCGCCAAGGGCGGCTATCCCCAGCTCTCGGCCGAGTCGCTGGTCAAGGCCAACCCGGACTTCGTCTTCCTGGCCGACACCAAGTGCTGCAAGCAGTCGCTGGAGACGGTACGGGCGCGCAGCGGCTGGGCGGACGTCACGGCGGTGCGTACCGGTCAGGTCGTGGCGCTCGACGACGACATCGCGTCGCGGTGGGGACCGCGCGTGGTCGACCTGATCCGCGCCATCGTCGACGCGGTCGCCAAGGCGCCCGCGTGACGAACCTGCTGCGGAGGGCCCCGGGAACAGCAGCGGGGTCCTCCGGCGGCACCACCCGCCCGGCCCGGCTGCGGCCGTGGTGGGTGGCCGCGGGGATCGTGGCGGTGCTCCTCTCGGTGATCGTCGGGCTCGCCGTCGGGCCGGTCGGCCTCCCGCCGCTCGGTGTCGCCGGTGAGCTGCTCAACCTCGTACCCGGGGTGCACGTGCGTACCGGGCTGACCGGGCGCGAGGCCGCCATCGTCACCGAGCTGCGGCTGCCCCGGGTCGTGCTCGGGCTGCTCGTGGGCGGCATGCTCGCCCTCGCCGGCGGCTGCTACCAGGGCGTGTTCCGCAATCCGCTGGCCGACCCGCACCTGCTCGGGGTGGCCGCCGGCGCCGGGCTCGCGGTCACCGCCGTCATCGCGCTGCGGGCGGCCGGCGGCGGGGACCCGTCCGGCGACGCCACGGTGGGGCTGCCGGTGACCGTGCCGCTCGCGGCCTTCGTCGGCGCGGTCGGCGCGGTGCTCATGACGTACCTGCTGGGGGCCGCCGGCGGCCGCGACCGCGGCCCGGCGACCCTGATCCTGGCCGGCGTGGCGGTCTCCGCCTTCCTCTCCGCCGGCCAGACCTACCTGCTGCAACGCAACGCCGACAGCATCCGCGAGGTCTACTCCTGGCTGCTCGGCCGGCTCGCCACCGCCGGCTGGCACGACGTCATGCTGATGCTGCCGTACACCGCGCTCACCGCCGCCGTGGTGCTGCTCCAGCGGCGGAAACTGGACGTCCTCTCGGTCGGCGACGACGAGGCGGCCAGCCTGGGGCTGCACCCGCAGCGCTCCCGGTACCTGCTGCTCGCCGCCGCCTCGCTCGGTACCGCCGCCGCCGTCTCGGTCTCCGGCCTGATCGGTTTCGTCGGGATCATCGTGCCGCACACCGTACGGCTGCTCGCCGGCTCCAGCTACCGGGTGATCCTGCCGCTGTCGATGCTCTTCGGCGGCGCCTTCCTGGTGCTCACCGACGCGGTCGCCCGTACCGCCGCCGCCCCCGCCGAGATCCCGATCGGCGTGGTCACCGCGCTGCTCGGCGCGCCCTTCTTCGTGCTGGTGCTGCGTACCAGCGGTCGGGTCGCCTCGTGACCGCCCCGGCGGCGCCCGCCGTCGAGCTGGTGGACCTGCGGGTGTCGCTCGGCGGGGCGCGGATCCTGGCCGGGATCGACCTGGCGGTCGCCGCCGGCGAGTGGGTCACCGTGATCGGACCGAACGGCGCCGGCAAGTCCACCCTGTTGCGCGCCGTCGGCGGCCTGCTGCCCGCGACCGGCACGGTCAACCTCTTCGGTACGCCGAGCGCGGCGCTCTCCCGCCGCGAGCGGGCCCGCGTGGTGGCGACCGTGGCCCAGTCCCCGGTGGTGCCGCCCGGGATGGCGGTCTTCGACTACGTGCTGCTCGGCCGGACCCCGTACCTGCGACCGCTGGGCCGGGAGTCGGCCGCGGACCTGGCGGTCGTGGCCGGCGTGCTGGACCGGCTCGACCTGGCGCGGTTCGGCTCCCGCCCGCTGGAGACCCTCTCCGGCGGCGAGCGGCAGCGGGTCTTCCTCGCCCGGGCGCTGGCCCAGGGCGCGACCCTGCTGATGCTCGACGAGCCGACCAGCGCGCTCGACATCGGCCACCAGCAGGAGGTCCTGGAGGTGGTGGACCAGCTGCGGCGGGACTCGGGGCTGACCGTGCTGGCGACCATGCACGACCTCTCGATCGCCGGCGAGTACGCCGACCGGCTGGTGCTGCTCGACGCGGGACGGGTGGCCGCCGCCGGTACGCCCCGCGAGGTGCTGACCGAGGAGCTGCTGGCGACCCACTACCGGGCCCGGGTACGGGTGGTCGACGGCGAGCACGGGCCGATCGTGGTTCCGGTACGGGCCGCCCGCGACGCCGCCCGCCAGCCGAAGCCCGGCGCCGTCCGCTAGCCGAGGTCCGCCGAACGCTGCCCACCGACTGCCGCACGGCGCCCGCCGGACCGGTCCAAAGTCGCGATCTTGCTGGTCCCGCCGGGTACGGGTGGCAATATCATCATCCGACCGGCCAATTGTTTCTGTGACCGTTCGGCGGACGCCGGAAAACCGCAAGATCTCCGGCCGATCTGCGCCTTCTTATCGTCTGTCCCATCTGCTAGCCTCAGCGCCGGGCAGCCGGCAGCCGGCGCCGAGTCTGGCGACGAGCGGGAGGGACCTCTGTGCGGCCGGGGCCACGGGTGTCGACGGTAATAGTCAACTACCGCCACCACGAAGACACGATCCGCTGTGTCGACTCGTTGCAGGCCGGCGATTATCTGAATCAGCAGATCATCGTGGTCGACAATACCGAGCGGGGCGCCTCGGTCGACCTGCTCCGGGCCCATCTCGACCCGGGCGTCGAGGTCATGGAATCGGGCGGTAACAACGGCTTCGCGGCGGGCACCAACGTCGGGATCAGGCGGGCCCTCGACGGTGACGCGGATTTCGTCTGGCTGGTCAACCCGGACGCCACGGTCAGCACCGACACCCTGTCCGCGCTGCTCGCGACCGCCGAGCAGGAGCCCGACGCCGGCATATTCGGCGCGCGCATCCTGGACGACAACGACCCGCCCCGGATCCTCTTCAACGGCGGGGTCGTCGACGCCACCCGCAAGGGCGCCACGCTGCACCAGGACGCCGGGCGGCTGGACAGCTCGGTCCGCGACGACGTGGTGCGCGACGTCGACTACGTGACCGGGGCGTGTTTCCTGGTTCGCCGGAGCGTGCTGCGCCAGATCGGCCTCCTGCCCGAGGAATACTTCCTCTATTTCGAGGAGACCGATTACTGTCTGCGGGTACGCGCCGCCGGTTGGCGTACCGTCATCGCGCCCCGGGCCCGGACGTGGCACTTCAAGCGCTCCACCGGAAAGTACCCCGCCTCGTACTACCTGTACTACATGTGCCGGAATCGCATTCATTTCTCCCGGCGATTCTTCTCGGCCGAGGTGGACGAGAGCATCGCGGACCTGCAACCGTCCATCAAGGGCTGGCGCGGCCGGGTGGAGGAGCACGCGCCGCAGTTCCTCGGCAACTTCGACAAGCTCATCGAACTCGCCTTCTCCGACGCCCGCGAGGGGCGACTCGGGCGGCGGGACGATATCAACGAACTCGCATTCAGTTAGAGCCACGCCCCGGGGGCGTGGCGTTCGCAAGCAAGGTGGTCGAGTGTGGACGTTCCCAGCCGCGCTGAGGCCGACCCGGCCGGTTCCGCGACGCGGGCTCTGCTCCGGCCGGCCGACGGCGTGCACGCCGTGAACCGGCGGCTGCGCCGGGCGGGCGGCTGGGGCAAGGGGCGGCTGCGCGCCGCCGCGTCCCGCGCCCGGATCCTGCAACGGCAGGACCACTTCCGCCGGCTCGCCTCGGCCCGCATCGTCCGGCGGCTCTACCAGCGCGCGGTCGAGGTCGACGGGTTCAGCTCGGACGGATCGAAGATCGCCTTCTGCGTCTCCGGGCGGGACCTGCGGGCGGGCTGGCGCGACCTGTACGCGGCCGTGGGGCTGGGCCGGTACCTGGGCGGCCGCGACCACGAGGTGGCGTACTTCGGACCCGAGCGGTGGACCGCGCTGCCGCCGGAGACCGACGTCGTGGTCGCCATGCTGCCGACCTTCGACCCGACCGTGGTACCCGACGGCTGCCGCGTCGTCGCCTGGGTGCGCGACGAGGTCGAACGCTGGGCCGAGCACCCGCACCTGGCCCTCTTCGACGCGGTCCTCGCCGCCTCACCGGTGGCCCTGTCCCGGCTCACCGAGCGCTACGACGGGCCGAGCGGGCTGTTGCCGGTCGGCGTGGACACCGAGCTGTTCCGCCCGCCCCGGCGGCGGGCCGAGCGGGCCGGCGTCTGCACCGCCCCCGGCGGCGGCGAGACGCCCCGCCACCTGTACCAGCTGCTGCGCCGGGGACACATCACGTTCCCGTTCGCCATCACCCGGGGACGCGACGCGCTCGACCGGATCCACGCCCCGTACGGGATCGGCACCCCGGGCTACTTCAAGCTCCCGGACCTGTACGGGCGCGCGCTGCTGGTGCTCGACGATTTCAGCCCCAGCCTGCGGGCGGACGGGCTGGCGAACCCGGCGCTGCTGGAGGCCCTCGCGGCCGGTGCGCTGCCGGTGACCAACTCGCGGCTGCCGCTGGTCGGGCTCGGCCTGGACGAGGTGCCGGTCTGCGGCGAGGAGAAGGGCTTCGGCGCGCAGCTGACCGAGCTGCTGGCCAGCCCCGAGCGGATCGAACTCCGGGCGCTGGCGCTGGGCGCCCGGGTACGCCAGCTGCACTCGTACCTCCGGCGCGCCGAGGAGCTGGACCTGTTCCTCGCCGAGCTGCCCGCCGCACCCCGGCGGGCGACCGTACCGCTGGTCGGCGGGTACCCGGCCGGCGACGCCGACCCGTACCGGTCGGCGCTGCGGGCCGGGCTGGCCCGGGACGGTCTCGCGTACTGCCCGGTGCCGGACGTGCTCGCCGACCCGGCGCCGCACTCGCGGGGCCGGCTCGACAACTACGCGCTGCACCTGCACCGGACCGACCGGCTCCTGGCCGAGGCGGGTTCGGCCGAGGAGGCGGCGGAGCGGTTGGCGCGACTCAGGCAGCGCGTCGACGAACTGGCCGGACGGGGCGGCAAGCTGATCGTCACCGTCCACGACGTACGGCCGGAGCGGTGGCGGTACCCGGAGCTGGAACGGCAGCTCGGCGCCTTCCTCGCCGAGCGGGCCGACGTGGTCCACGTGACCGGTCCGGGCACGGCCGGCGCCGTGGCGCCCCACTTCCACCTGCCGGCCGAGAAGATCCGCGTGGTGGCGTCCGGCAGCTACCTGGACCGCCTGCCCCGGTCGGCAGCGCGGGCGGCGGCGCGGGAGCGGTTCGGGCTCGCGCCCGACGACCGCGCGCTGCTCCTCTTCGACCAGGACGGCACCTATCCGGGGCTGGAGCTGCTGCTGGAGGCGTTCGAACCGGCCGTCGAGCGGGACCCGCGGCTGCGCCTGGTCGTCGCCGGTGCGCCGGGCGACGCCGCCGCGCTCGACCCGCGGCTGCGGCGCGGTCCGGCGGCGGACCGGATCGTCCCGGCGCTGGTGGCCGTGCCGGAGGAGGAGCTGCAGCTCTACTTCAAGGCGGCCGACGTCGTGGTGCTGCCCGAGCCGCCGCTGCGGGACTCGCCCGTCCTCCCGCTGGCGCTCACCTTCGGGCGGCCGTTGGTGGCACCGGCCACACCCGAGGAGGAGCTGCCGGATCCGCGCTTCACCATCACCTTCGTATCCGGGTACGCGGAGTCGCTCTCCGACGCCCTGCTCGCGGCCGTCGAGCTGGACGAGGCGTCGGCGGCACGGGCCGCCCGGGAGGCCGCCGAGCGGTACCCGGCCGAGGAGATGGGCCGCGACTACGCCGCGCTGGTACGCGACCTGCTCGGCGCCGCTCGGGACTGAGCTGGCTACCGGGCCCGGGTCGGCGCCACCGCTACCGGGGCCGGATCAGACCCGGCCGCCGGGCGTGACGAGACCGGTCTCGTAGCCGAAGACCACGGCCTGGACCCGGTCGCGCAGGCCCAGCTTCTGCAGGACCCGGCTCACATGTGTCTTGGTGGTCTGCTCGGCGATGAACAGCGACCCGGCTATCTCGGAGTTCGACATGCCCAGCGCCATCAGGCGCAGCACCTCCCGCTCCCGGTCGGTGAGCCCGTTGAGCGCCGTGGCGCCGGTCGGCTGCCGCGGCCTCGCCTCGACGAAGTTCTCGATGAGCCGGCGGGTGATCCTCGGTGCGAGCAACGCCTCGCCCTCGGCGACCACGCGCACGGCCCGGAGCAGTTCCTCGGGCTCGCTGTCCTTGAGCAGGAATCCGCTGGCGCCGGCCTGCAGGGCGGCATAGATGTAGTCGTCGAGGTCGAAGGTGGTCAGCATCAGCACGCGCGGCGTGTGTTCCCCGGCGCGTTCCGGCCCGAGCAGGGCCCTGGTCGCGGACAGTCCGTCCAGCACCGGCATCCGGACGTCCATCAGTACGACGTCGGGGCGCAGGCTGCGGGACCGTTCGACGCCGAGCTGCCCGTTCTCCGCCTCACCGACGACCGTGATGTCGTCCTGCGACTCCAGGATCGCGCGGATGCCCACCCGGATCATCGACTGGTCGTCCACGATCAGCGTGCGGATCACGCCTGACCTCCGATCGGCAGTCGCGCCGCGACCCGATAGCCGCCCTCGTCGCGTGCGCCGGTCTCCAATGATCCTCCGACCAGCCGGACCCGCTCGCGCATCCCCGACAGCCCGTGCCGGACCCGGCCGGGCGCCTCCATCGGCTGGGCCGGCTGCGCCGCCGCGTCGTTCACGACGGACAGTACGAGGTCGGAACCATCGAGATCAAGACATATCGTGGTACGGGCACCGGGCGCGTGCCGGATGACGTTGCTCAGCGACTCCTGCGCGATCCGGTAGGCGGCCAGGGCGACACTCTCCGGGAGCACCGCCGCCCGCACGGCCTCGGCCTCGCGCAACTCGACCGGCACACCCGCGCGCCCGGCCGATTCGACCAGTTCCGCCAGCCGGTCCAGGTCGGGCACGGGTGCCAGCTCGGCGTCCGCGTTCTCGTCCCGCAGCACCGCCAGCAGTTGCCGCATCTCGCGCAACGTCGACCGGGCGCCCGCGGCTATCCGCGCGAACTCGGCCTTCGCCTCCGGGTCCAGGTTCTTGATCCGGTACGACGCCGAGGTGGCCTGCATGTGGATCACCGACATGCTGTGCGCGACGACGTCGTGCAGTTCGCGTGCGATCCGGGTGCGCTCCTCGGCGACCGCCCGCTGAGCCTGCTCGACCTCGACATCGTGCCGCGCGTCGGCGAGTTCCCGGCGGATCTCCCGCCAGCGGCCGGCAACCAGCGTGACGCCGAGCACGAACGCCGAGATGGACGTGTAGACGATCATTATCGGCAGCCCGTCCGCGACGGACCGGCCCCGCGGATCCAGCAGCACCACCAGGACGAGCAGCAGCGCGCTCGCCCACCAGGTCATCAGCGCCGCCACCCGGCTGTTCCGGGCGGCGACCAGTCCGACGTGCGCGATCAGCGTGATCAGGCCCGGCACCGTCAGCGGCCACGGCGACTCCGACCCGGGTGGGATGGCCACCGCGAAGACGGCGACGGCCAGGAACTGCAGCGCGGTCGCCGCCCTCGGCCGGACCAGGACCATGATCAGCGCGGCGCTCTGCCCGACGCCCGCCACGAACGCGGGCAGCGGCGGCACGTCGAACTCCGAGGTGGCCATCCCCACGTTGATCAATGCCAGCGTGAGCGCGGGCAGACTGGTGCCCAACCACCACAGCAGCCACGACAGCACCGGCCGGCGGTGCCCTCGATGCACATCGCCGGCCACCGACGGGCTGTGCTCCCGGTCCGATCCCAAGCGCGCCGTCACGCGGCGACCCTACTGACCTCGGCCAACCCCCGGCATCCCACCGGAGAGGTATCCGACCCCGTACCCGGGGGTGACCCGGAACGGCACCGCAGATGGACGCCCCGGCCGACATCCCGCGCCCACGCTCCAACGCATGGATCTGCTGACTCTGCTCGACCCGCTGATGACCTCGCCACTGCTCTACCCGCTGCTGGCGGGGCTGGGCAGCCTGGACGGCGTACTCCCGATGATCCCGTCCGAGGCGGCGATCCTGACGGCCGGCGTCTTCGCCCACACCGGCGCGCCGAGCCTGCTGCTGGTCGTCGTGGCCACGGCCCTGGGCGTCTTCATCGGCGACCACCTCGCGTACGGCCTCAGCCGCAGCGTCCTCGGCCCACGGCTGATCAACCGCTCGAAGTACGCCCGCCGCGCCGTCGCCGTGGCGGGGCGGCAACTCGACCGCCGCGCCGGACTGCTGATCGTGACCTCCCGATTCCTGCCGGGCGGCCGCGTGACGATGAACGCGGCCTGCGGCACGGCCCGGGTACCGCTGTCCCGGTTCAGCCCGGCCTCGGCGATCGCGGCGCTGGCCTGGGCCGCGTACATGGCCGGGCTGGGCTACCTGGGCGGCGCGGCGTTCGTCGAGAACCCCCTGCTCGGCCTCGCCGTCGGCCTCGCACTGTCGTTCGCGTGCGGCGGCATCGTCGAACTGGTCCGCCGGTGGACCGCCCGCCGCGCGCCCCGAGCGGCGGGTGCGGCCGATCCCGGACGCGGGCGGTCGCCGGCCGCCGCCTCGCGCGGGCAGGTCGGGTCGAGGCGGGTGCGTCGGGCGCTGGTGAGCGCGACCGCGGCCGTGGCGGTGCTCGCGGCGCCGGCCGCCGCCGCTGCCACGCCGAAGGAAGCGGATCGCGTCGGGATGCGGAGCCGGTTGGACGACGTGGTGGCCACCGGCGCGGTGGGCGCGCTCGCGGAGGTCCGCGACGAGCACGGCGCGTGGCGAGCCACCAGCGGCGTCGCCGAACTGGGCAGGACGCGGGCGGTCCCGGCCGGCGGCCGGTTCCGGGTGGGCAGCATCACGAAGACGTTCGTCGCCACCGTCGTCCTGCAACTCGTGGCCGAGGGTCGGCTCGGGCTGGACGATCCGGTCGAGACGTGGCTGCCCGGGGTCGTCCCGAACGGTCGGCGCATCACCGTGCGCCACCTGCTCGACCACACCAGCGGGTTGTACGACGTCGTGGAGACGCTGCCGATGCCGCCCGGGCCGGAGTTCCTGGACAACCGGTGGCGGACCTGGACCGCGACCGAGCTCGTCGCGCGGGCGCTGGCCAACCCGCCGACCTTCGAACCCCCGGGGTCGGCCTACGCGTACTCGAACACCGGCTACCTCCTGCTCGGCCAGATCATCGAGAAGGTGACCGGCCGGTCGTACGGCGACGAGATCGAGCGCCGGATCATCCGGCCGCTCGGGTTGACCGGCACCTCGCTACCGGGGACGTGGCCGAGGATCAGCGGACCGCATCCGCACGGCTACCTACCGACGCTGCGGGACGGCGAGACGCACCTCATCGACTACACCGAGATGAACCCGTCGATGATGGGCGCGGCCGGCGAGATGATCTCCACGACCCGGGATCTCAACCGGTTCTTCGCCGCGCTGCTCGGCGGGCGCCTCCTGCCGGGCCACCTGCTCGACGAGATGAGGACACCGGGCGTGCGGGGCGCGAGCTACGGGCTCGGGCTGGACTGGTGGGACACCTCGTGCGGGATCCGCGTCTACGGCAACGACGGCGACGCCCTGGCGTACCGGTCCTGGTCCTACTCCACGGAAGACCTGCGCCGCCAGGTCACGGTCGCGGTCACGCCCGACTTCCGCGGCGACCCCGACCACGTCGTCGACGCGTTCCTGGACCAGGCGTTCTGCGGCTGACCGGTCCCCGTCCACGGGAGCGGGTCCCTACGTCGCGGCGGGCGGGTCGAGCAGGGCCCGTACCGCCGCCGTGTACTCCTCGAAGGCGAGCCGGCCCCGGCGGCTGAGCTGGACCAGCGTGGCCGGGGTACGCCCGTGGTGGGTCTTGGTGACCTCGACGTAGCCGGCGTCCTCCAGCTTGCGCAGGTGCACCGAGAGATTCCCGGCGGTCATCCCGAGGATCTCCTGGAGCCGGGGGAACGTGATGCGGTCGCCCTCCCTGAGGGTGGAGAGGGTGGCGACGACCCGCAGCCGGGCCTGGGCGTGGATGACCGGGTCCAGCTCCGGCAGCGGCGCGGTCATGCCGGTCTCCCGAGCCGGCCCGGCCGCCCGCCGGTCCCGCGCCGGGCGGGAGGCCGCCCGATCTCGTGGCGGCGGGTGACGGTCATCGCGACCGCCGCTGGCGCAGCCGGGCGATCGCGCCGGCGACGAGGATGCCGCCACCGCCCGCGAGCGCGATCAGCAGCGCCTGCCAGCCCGGACCGGCGATCACCCCGAGTACGTTGACCGCGATGATCCAGACGCCGAGGAGGTAGAGGTTGCGGTCGAGCCAGATCGCGGCACCGGCGATGTGCAGGACTCCGGTGAGGCCGACTGCGCTGGCGGACCAGAGCAGTCCCGCCCGGTCCACGGGGAGCGCGCCGGTGACCCGGCTCAGGGTGACGCCCAGACTCACGTACCCGAGGAGCCAGGCCGCGCCGTACCAGGCGCCGCGGCGGGAGGAGTCCCCGACCACCTGCCCGTACGACCGCGACCCGACGAGGCTGGTCACCGTGCCGGCGGCGATCAGCAGGGCGTAGAGCACGGCCAGCGGCAGCCAGGACGGCAGGTCGACGAAGACCCGCTGGTCCGGGCCGAAGCGCAGGAAGAGGAGCCCGAAGCCGACCAGCCAGGCGACGCCCCAGGGCCAGTAGATCCAGCGCGGGTCGGGCTGGATCCGCCGCAGCGCCTCGGCCCGCTGCTGCCGGATCAGGTTCAGGGCCGCGACCGGATCGGACGGTGGGAGATCGTCGCTCCCGGCACCCCGGTCTGCGGCACCCCGGTCTGCGGTGTCTCGGTCTGCTGGGTCTCGGTCCTCGGGGGTCACGCAAACTAGTTTACGTTGTAAACGATCGCGCCCGACGGCCCGCCACCCGCATGGCCCGTGGGCGTTCAGCGGGGCGGAATGCGGACGGTCTCCACCCAGGCCGGTGGTTCCGGTGGGGACCCGCCGCCGAGGAGCGCGGCGATCAGCCGGGCCGACGGCGGCTCGTCCGGCCAGGGGGTGAGCCCGTCGGTGAGCACCACGACGACCTGGGGCCGGTCGGGCGCGCCCAGGGCGGCGCGGATGCCGACCCGCATGTCGGTACCGCCGCCGCCCGTGAGCGTCACGTCGTCGGCCCTGGTCACCCGGGACACCGCCTGCACGTCCGCGTCGCAGGCCAGCACGGACACCCGGTTGCCCCGCACACCCACCTCGCGCAGCACCCCGGTCACCTCGCCGAGCGCCGCCGCCAGCTCGTCGGGCCCCATCGAACCCGAGGTGTCCACCACGATCGCCACCCGGGGCAGCGGGCGGCGCAGGCTCGGCAGGACCACCCCGCCCAGCGCGGGCGTACGCCTCGACGGCCGGCGGTACGTGTAGTCGACCGCGCCGCTGGCCCAGGCGACCGCCTCGCGTACCGCGCCGGCGAGCACCCGCCGCCAGTCGACCACCGGTTCGAGTAGCTGCTCGGCCCAGCGCTGCCACCCGCCGGGCAACCGGCCACGGCCGCGCTGGTGGGCCCGCATGGCCTCGGCGGTGTGCCGGCGCAGCGCGTCCGCCTCGACCGGGCTCACCCCGGGCATCGCGCCGCCCTCGCCCAGCTCCCACGGGCACGGCCGGCCGTGCGCCCCGGAACCGCACTCGCTGGCGAGGTTCTCCGGCAGCCGGGGCAGGTACGCCTCGAACAGCTCGCCGGTGGGCAGACCGAAGCGGCCCGGCTCGGCGCGGCCGACGGGCAGCGCCAACCCGTCGGCGAGCAGGTCGTCGTTGATCTCGCAGTCCTGCGCCACGTTGACGCGCAGGTGGTCGCGCTGCTGGTCGGCGGGGAGCCGGGCGGCCCGCCCGGGATGGTCCCGCAGCAGGTGGGCCACCTCGTGGATCCAGACCCCGGCCAGCTCGGCCACCGGGGTCGCGGCCACGAAGTCGGGCGAGACGTAGCAGCGCCAGTGCCGGTCGACCGCCATCGTCGGTACCTCGGCGGTCGGCACCACCGAGAGCGCGTAGAGCGCCGAGGCGAAGTACGGGCGGTCGGTGGCGGCCCGGAACCGCGCGGCGAGCAGCTTGACCCGGTCGAACTCCACCGGCCCGGGCGGCTCGGGCGGGTTCGCCCGGGGGCCGGGACCGCTCATCCGGCGGCCAGCGCGCCGGAGAGGTGCAGCAGGTCGAGGAAGTGGTCGATGCCCTCGGGTACCGGCCAGTCGGTGTGCCGCAGCGCCGCCAGGTCACCGGCGGCGCGGGCCGCGACGTCCGGTACGCCCGCCTCGACGGCCTTGGCAAGCACCGCCCAGCCCGCCTCCCACCGCCGCTGGGTCAGGTTGCCCTGCACGGCCGCGACCACGGCGGTCAGGAAGGCCAACTGCCGGTCGCCCCGGGCCGGCAGCGCGAACGCGTCCGGATCGGCCAGCACCCGGTCCGGGTCCGGCAGGTCGAGTTCCTCCAGGTAGGAGAGGAGTTCCATACCGGCGCCGTCGCCGACCGCGCCGACCACGGCCGCCGAGACCGCCTCGGGCGCGGCGCCGGTGGCGTACCCGACCGCGATCAGGCGCAGCGCCATCTCCCAGCTCCGCGGCGACGGCCAGGCCTGACCCCGGGCCTCCGCGTCGGCCGGCAGGTGGTGCGCCAGGCCCGGCCGGGCGGTGAGGAAGCCGGAGATCGCGCCCCGGGCCCGGGCCACCGCGCCGGCGACCCGCGCCGGGTCCACCACGGGAACCGGTACGGCGGGCCAGGTGCCGGCGAGCCCCCGCGCGACGGTACGCGGATCGTGCGTCCAGTGCAGGTGGACGAAGCGGTTGGCCAGCGGCGGGCTCAGGTGCCACCCGTCGGCGGCGCTGGACGGCGGGTTGGCCGCCGCGACGACCCGTACCGGCTCGGGCAGTTGCAGGCTGCCGACCCGGCGTTCGAGGACGACCCGGAGCAGGGCCGCCTGTACCGCCGGCGGGGCGGACGAGAGCTCGTCGAAGAAGACGATCCCCCGGCCGGTACGCGTCAGCCGCACCGCCCAGTCCGGCGGTGCCATCGGCACCCCCGTACCGGCCGGGTCGTCGCCGATGATCGGCAGCCCGGCGAAGTCGGAGGGCTCGTGCACGCTGGCGATGACCGTCTCCAGCCGTACCCCGAGACCGTCGGCGAGCTGCTGCAACCCGGCCGACTTGCCGATGCCGGGCTCGCCCCAGAGCAGGACCGGCAGGTTCGCCGAGACCGCGAGGGCCAGCGCCTCCAGCCGGTGGTTGCGCCCGGGCTCGGTGCGCGCGTGGCGGATCCGGGCGTTCAGCTCGTCGGCCGCGCCGAGCGGGTCGATGGCGCCGCTCACTCGTCCTCCTCGTCCTCGTCTACGTCCTCGTCCCACCAGTCGTGGTTGTCCAGGTCCTCGCGGCCCTCCAACCGCTCGGCGAGAAACGGCAGGTCCTTGCGCTTGCGTACCCGGATCAGGTCGCGCACCGACCAGTCGGAGTGGTCGACCACGTCGACCCGGGCCCCGGCCGCGAGCAGCGCCTCCACCAGGGCCGGCGAGCCGTTGTCGCCGACGGCGATGTGCAGCGGGGTACGGTCGTGGTGGTCCCGCGCCTCAAGGTCCAGCCCCGCCTTCAGCAGTCGGGGCAGCAGCGGCTCGTGGTCGACCAGGTGCAGCAGGTGCAGCAGCGTCTGCCGCCGCCCGTTGCGCAGGCGCGGGTCGACGCCGGCGTCGAGCAGCCGCAGGACACCCCGGGTGTCGCCCTGCTGGACCAGGGAGAAGAACTCCTGCCGCTGGGCGCGCAGCCGGCGGGGCAGCCGGCCGTCGCTTTCCCGCCACGCCTGCCGTACCGCGAAGCAGCCGGCGCTCTTGCCGCCGAAGGCGCGCAGCGCCTGCTCCCGCCGTACCTCGGCCTCGGTGTGCGGGATGCCCAGCTCGCCGTCGCGCGACTGGACCTCGTGCCACTCGCCCCGGCAGCGCACCCGGACCGGTTCGGGCAGGGCCGGCTCCGGCGGACCGACCGGTCCCACGGCGGCGGCACGGTCCGGGAAGAACGCGGCCCGGACCAGCGGGTGCAACCGGTCCGGGTCGAGCCGGCCGGTGCGCAGCAGGTCGAAGTCGGGTAGCCGGCGCCAGAGCACGTCCGGCAGCGGCGTGGCGTCCCGGTCCTTGCGGGCGTCGGTGAACCAGGCCCAGACGACGCCCTCCTCGTCGGGGCTCAGGTGCAGACCGACCTGCCAGCTCAGCAGGATCCGTACCGAGCCGGCACCGGTGGCGGCGCAGACCTCGCGCACCGCCGCCGGGATCCGGGTGAGCGCCAGCGGCAGCCGCCGGAGCAGGGCGAGCGGTTGCCGCCGCCCGCGCCAGCTGGGCAGCTCCGGGTTCCAGTCGGCCGGTTGGATGCCGACCGCGTCGAACGCCTCGACGACCCGGTCGCCGTCGAGCAGGCCGATGACCCACTCCGCCCAGGTCGCCGGGTCGGCCCCGCCAGCCGCCGTGGGGCGCCCGGGTCCGCCGGCCCCCGCCGGGCGCGGCGGCCGGACGCCGGGCAACTCGTCGGGGCGCAGTGGGGTGCCGTCGCCGTGGAAGAACGGCAGGCGGGCGCCGCCGCCGCACAACCGCCGCAGCCCGTCGACCCGCCGGGCGTCCCAGAGCGCACGGGCATCCCCCGAGCCGTAGCTGTCCCGAGCCCGGGCGCCCTTCGCGTTGCCGTGCACCCGCAGCACGATCCGCTGCGGACCGTCCACCATGGGCGGTGTCCGTACCTGGAGGAGCACGTCGGGGCCGTAGCCGGCGAGCGTGATCGTGCGCCGGGGAGCGAGGGTCGTCCGGCCGCCCAGGTATCGCGGCAGGTGCCAGCGCAGCAGGTCCGGCGCGAAGTGGGTCAGGTCTTCCTCGATCGCCTCGGCCACCTCGCGGCCCGCGCGCGCGGCAACCTCGGCGAGGTCGAACGCGACGTCGACGTTCGCGGCCGCGCAGGCGCCCCGCCAGTCCCCGGCCAGCCGGCGCTCGGTGGCCAGCTCGATCATCGACCGTGGCACCGCGTACCGGCGGACCCGCTGCCAGCTCGCCGCCTCGTCCTGCGGGAGCCAGGGAAGCTCCGTCGTGCTCACCGGTAGACGCTGCCGATCGCGTGCAGGTCGGGATGGGTGGGCGCGCTCGGGCGCAGGTGCGGCGCCAGCGCCCGCTTCATCCGCCGGGGCACCCCGGGCCCGAGGCCCACGTACTCCAGCCGGGTACCGGCGGCCACCGCGGTCACGACGTGCCGGGCGCCCAGGCCGGTGATCCCGGTGTGCCGCAGTTCGAGCCGGCGCAGCGCGCTGCCCGGCAGCGCCTCGGCCAGCGTCCGCGCCCCCTGGTCGCCGGTGGAGTTGGCGGGCGCCCCCAGGCTGCGCTCCGACATCGGCCGGCCCAGGTCCAGCGTCTCGATCCCGGCGAGCGCGTCGGCGAGCGCCCGCGCCCCGGTCGGCCCGATCCCGTTGCCGCCCAGCCCGAGCCGGACCGGCCGGCCCGGGTCGACGGCGGCGGCCAGCGTGGCCGCGCCCCGGTCGCCCAGGTGGTTGGCGGGCAGGTACAGCTCGCGCACTCCGGCGTCGCGCAGCAGCGCCGCGAGCAGGTCGGCGTCCTCCGGGCCGAGCCCGTTGCCACCGAGGAAGAGCCGTTCCAGCGGGGTCGGTCGGTCGAGTAGGACCGTGAGCAGGGTCCGCAGCCCCGCGCCGGTGATCCCGGTGTTGACCAGGTCAAGCGTGCGCAGGGTGACGTTGGCGCGGAGCATCCCGGCCAGCGCGGCGAGCCCCGCGTCGCCGATCGGGTTGCGCTTCAGCCAGAGGGCGCGGACCGTACCGTCGCCGGCCAGGCGGGCCGCGAGCGCGGCGACGCCGTCCGGGTCGATCCGGTTGCAGCCGAGGTAGAGGGTGTGCAACCCGTGCCCCTCGGCCAGCGCCTCGGCGACGGAACGCGCCCCGGCCGGGCCGAGCGAGTTGGTGCCGAGCAGCAGGTGCACGGCGTGCGGCGAGCGTACGGCGACCGGCAGCAACCGGGCCGCGCCGGCCGGGCCGAGTCCCTGCTTGCACAGGTCCACTCGGCCGTCCGGTCGCAGCGTGCCGAGCCGGTACGCCTCGCTCTCGGCCACCGGCCGGGGATCGGCGAGCCGGGCGAGCAGCGGGTCGAGGCCGGCCGGGTCGGCCAGCGCGACGTCCGGGTGCTCGATCGCGGGGCATCGTACGGGGGTCGGCTCCATCGTCACCACTCCACCGGTCGGTAGTCCTTCAGGAAGACGCCGGACATCGGCTCCCCGCCGATGCCGCGCACGATCGGGTCGTACACCCGGGCCGCGCCGTCGATCACGTCCAGCGGTGGACGGAACCCGGCCTCCCGCTGGGCCAGCTTCTCCGGGTGCGGGCGCTCGTCGGTGACCCAGCCGGTGTCCACGCTGGTCATGTGGATGCCGGCGCGGGCGTAGTCGGCGGCGACGGTGCGGGTCAGCATGTTCAGCGAGGCCTTGGCCATGTTGGTGTGCGCGTGGCGCACGGTCTTGTTCCGCCGGGAGAAGCTGCCCTCCATGGCGGAGACCTGCACGACGTACCGGTCCGGGAAGGGCGAGGCGGTCAGCAGCCCGCGCAGCCGCGAGGTGAGCAGGAACGGCGCGAAGGCGTTGACGAGCTGCACCTCCAGCCACTCGGCCGGCTCGATCTCGTGCAGCCGCAGGCTCCAGCTGTTGCGGTCGCGCAGGTCCAGCGGCTGGCCGGTCTCGTCCACGCGGCCCGCCGGGAAGAGCGCGTCCAGGCCGGCCGGCGGGTGGGCGGTGCCGGCGAGGGCGAGCGCCCCGGACCGAGCCGCGCCGTGGTCCGGCGCCGCCGCGCCGATCCGCAGGTCGCCGCCGCCCGCCACCAGCTCGACCCGCGCGGCGGCCCCGGTGAGCGGCTCCCGCTCGGCGGCGCGGACCTCCCGGTGGTACGCCGCCGGGCGGCGGATCGTCTGCGCCGCGTTGTTGACCAGGATGTCGAGGTGGGCGAACCGCTCGGGGATCGCGGCCAGCAGGTCGGCCACCCCGGCCAGGTCGAGGAAGTCCACCCCGTGTACGTGCAGCCGGTCGAGCCAGTCGGCCGAGTCCGGTACGGCCGCGAAGCGGCGCGCGGCGTCGCGCGGGAATCGGGTGGTGACGAGGACCTCGGCGCCGTCCCGGAGCAGCTTCAGCGCCACCTGGAAGCCGATTTTTATCCGGCCGCCGGTGACGACGGCCCGCCGGCCGCGCAGGTCGCACCGGGCGTGCCGGCGCAGCGCGTTCTCGGTGGCGCAGTCCGGGCAGAGCAGGTGGTAGTCGGCGTGCACCCGGCGGTAGCGCGTCTTGCAGACGTAGCAGCGTCGTTCGCCCAGCAGGACCGGCCCGGCGGACGCCTCGCTGTCCGACGTGCCCGGTCCGGCCTGGTCTGGCCGCGCCTGGTCCGGCGCGGGTCCGTCCGGTCCGGCCGCCCGAAGGTCGTCCGGCCCGACCACCGGGCGCGGGTCCTGATCGCGGTAGCGCGTCGCGGCCGCGCTGACCGCCCGGTCGTGGCGGGCGCGCTCCGCCCGGCGGGCCAGCTTGCGCCGCCGCTTGCTGGCCCGGTGCACCTGCTCCAGCGCGGCGCGCACCGGCGCCCAGCGGGGGTCGTCCGGATCCGCCTCGCCCACCTCGGCCAGCACCCGCAGGCAGGCGTCGATGTCAGCCTGCCCCGGCCCGTCGGTGCCGCTCGGTGTCGGCGTCACGGCGCGGTCTGGGGTCGGCGGCATCGGGCTCCTCGGCAGGGGTGGCGAGGCCGGTCGGATTCGAACCGACGTCCTCCAGCTTGCTGCTAAGGCGCGACGACCTCTGCGCTACAGCCTCGCCGTGCGGCAGCCTACCGATTGGGTGCGACGCTATCCGCCCCGGTCCGGACGCCGTCCGTTCGCCCCGGATCCGACCGCTCGCCATCTCCGGTACGGAACGGCCCCCGCGGAGCCACCCCGTACCAACGTTCCGGCCAGCCGACCCGCTCGGCGCGGAGACGCCGGGTGACCCGGGCGGAAGTAACTCGCTCTTCTCTCTCCACATCGAATGTGATGTGACCACGCCGTCGACGATGTAGGGCGAGAAGAGCGACCTACTTTCCGGCCCGCTACGGGGAGCGAGGACGAACCCGCCGCCCAGCCCGACGGGCATGCCGACCGGGAGAAGGGCGTTGTCACAAACCGACCTTCAACACCCTTCTCCCGTACCCATGATCGGGACCGACGTCGGACCCACTCGGCGCTAGCGGCCGGACGGAGTTGGGGCGGGCGCGCCGGGGACCGGGGTGAGCCACGGTGGACGTACCGCCGCCGCGGCGGCGCGGGCGGCCGTCGGCGCGGGTGCCGGCGTACCGCAGAGCGCGGTGACCAGGAACTCGAAGGTCGCGTCGGTGATCGGGTTCGGCTGACCCGGCAGCGCGTAGTGCGTCATGTTTTCCGCGATCGTCGCCTGCCGCCGCCCGTCCGGGGAGTGCCAGGAGATGGTGCTGTGCCCGAAGACGAGGCCGTCGTGCCCCCACACCTGCCCGCAGGGGAGCGTCACCCAGTAGAGGCCGAGCCCGTAACCGGCCGCGTCCGGGAAGGCGGGGTCCATCGGTACGGTGGTTCGCATCTCGGCCAGCTCGGCTGGCTCCAGGAGCTTGCCGCGGAGCAGGGCCCGGAAGAACGTGTCCAGGTCCGCGCTGGTGGAGACCACGTCGCCGGCGCCCCAGAACACCGACATGTTGTACTCGCTGAAGTCGCGCAGCTCCCCGTCGTACCAGGGGATGTAGCCGGCGGAGTGCGGGCCGACGATGGTGGTGCTGGTGGCCGGGAAGTACGTCTGGTAGAGCCCGAGCGGCCGGATGATGCGCCGGGTCATCTCCTCGGCGGCGGGGCGGCCGGTGACCCGTTCCAGGATCAGCCCGGCGAGGACGAAGTTCGTGTTGGAATAGGCATAGCTCTCGCCCGGCGCACCGGTACGCGGCGCGCCCAGTCCGATCCGGGCCACCTCGTCCGGGGGGTACGTGACGGAGCGGATCCGCTCGATGTCCTCGCCGCTCTGGAACAGCACCGAGTCGTAGTCCCCGATGCCGCTCGTGTGGTTCAGCAGCATCCGTACGGTGACCCCGTCGATCGCGTACTCGGGCAGGTAGTCGCCGAACGGGGCGTCGAGCGTCAGCCTGCCCTCGCCGACGAGTTGCAGCAGCGTGGTGGCCAGGAAGGTCTTGCTGATGCTGCCGATCCGGTGCTGGAACCCCGGCAGCATCGCCCGCCGGGTGGTCACGTCCGCGTAGCCGCGCGCCCCCCGCCAGACCTGCTTGCCGTCGCGTACCTCGGCGAAGACGCCCGGCATGCCGGCGTCCCGTACCTGCTGGAGCCCGGCCGCGAGCGCCTCGGCCGGCAGGGGCGGCGGGGGCGCGGCCGACGCGGGCGTCCCGCCGGCCATGACGAGCACCGCGAGCAGGGCCGTACCGCACGCGGCCGCCCGGATCGTGCGTGGTAGTGGTAGCTGCACTTTGCCTCCCGTGTGGACACGAGTGTCTGAGAGACATCGTCCTTGGTCGTTGCCGTTCGCGGGTCCCTCGCGGTGCGGAAATCCGGGTCAGCAACCCGACGGAAGCGGCCCCCGCCGCCGGCCGGGGCCGTTCCGCCGCCGGCCGGAGCCCGCCGCGCCCCGGTCGCGCTCGGGCGGCGGGCGGGCGGGATCTGGAGTACGTTGCGAAGCCATGCGGCCACGAACGATCTCCGTGCTCGTCCTCTCCGCCGTCGCGCTCGCCTCGGTCTCCGGCTTCGCCCGGCGGCCCGAGCCGGACTGGCGACTCACCGACCCGGGCGTGACCGCCCGGCTGCGCGGCCTCGCCGCGGTCAGTGACCGGGTGGCCTGGGCCAGCGGCAGCGACAGCACCGTGCTGCGTACGGTCGACGGCGGCCGCAGCTGGCAGCGGGTCGGGCCGGCCGACCCGGGGTTGGAACTGCGCGACATCGAGGCGTTCGACGCCGACTCGGCGGTGGTGCTCTCGATTGGTACCGGCGGCGACTCCCGCGTCTACCGCACCGACGACGCCGGCCGGAACTGGACCGAGACGTTCCGCAACGACGACGAGCGCGCCTTCTACGACTGCCTGGCCTTCTTCGACCGCCGGCACGGGCTCGCCCTCTCCGACCCGGTCGACGGGCGGTTCCGCATCCTCTCCACCGCCGACGGCGGGCGGTCCTGGTCCGTGCTCCCCGGCACCGGCATGCCGGCGGCGCTGGAGGGGGAGTTCGCCTTCGCGGCGAGCGGCACCTGCCTGGTCACCGCCGACCGGGGCCCGGACCGGGCCTGGTTCGCCACCGGCGGCGGCGCGAGCGCCCGCGTCTTCCGTACCGACGACCGGGGCCGCAGCTGGTCCGTGACCGCCAGCCCGGTGCCGAGCGGCCCGTCGGCCGGGATCTACTCACTCGCCTTCCGGGACGCCGGGCACGGCATCGCGGTCGGCGGCGACTACACCACCCCGGCGAGCGCGCCGGACGGCGCCGCGACCAGCCGGGACGGCGGGCGAAGCTGGACGGTGGCGGCCGGGCCGCCCGGGGCGTACCGCTCGGGCGCCGCGTGGCTGCCCCGGGCCGGCTGGCTGGCGCTCGCGGTCGGGCCGACCGGCAGCGACATCAGCTACGACGGCGGTCGCCGGTGGCGGAACTTCGACGCCGGCAGCTTCGACTCGGTGGACTGCACCGCCGGCGGCGCCTGCTGGGCCTCCGGCGAGCAGGGGCGGATCGCCACCCTGCGCTGGCGCTGACCCGCCCGACCGCCCGTCGCCCGCCCCGCCCGTCGCCCCGCCCGTCGATCTAGGGCAAATCCCTGCTAGTTGATCGCCAATCACCACGATTTGCCCTAGATCGACGGGGAGTGGGCGGCGGGGTGGCGAGGCGTCAGAGCGGGGCGGGCAGCGGCTCGGCGTGCACCACCGCGAGCCGGGAGACGGCCCGGGTGAGCACCACGTAGAGGCGGTGCAGGCCGCGCGGCTCGGCGGCCACGATCTGCGCCGGCTCGACCACCACGACGTGGTCGTACTCCAGGCCCTTCACCAGGGTCGCGGGGACGACGCTGACGCGGCCGTCGGCCTCCGGGTCGTCGGCCGGCGCGGTGTCGATGCCGGCCTCGGCCAGCACGCGGCGCAGCCGCTCGACCGCGGCGTCCGCGGCGATCACGGCGACGGATCCCGGGTACGCGAGCGCCGCCCGTACCTCGGCCACCGTCGCACCCTCGACCTCGCCGACGGTACGGAGATCGAGCGCGCCGTCGCGGCGCAGCGACTCGGCCGGCGGTACGTCCACGGCGAGCGCCGGCAGGAGCCGGTTGGCGAAGGCCACCACGGCGGCGGGCACCCGGAAGCCGACCGTCAGCGGCACCACGGCCGCGTCCGGCTTGCCGAGGTGGGCGAGGGACTCCCGCCAGTCGGTGGCCGCCCACGGGGCGGTGCCCTGGGCGAGGTCGCCGAGGAGGGTGATCGAGCCGTGCTCGCTGCGCCGGGCGATTGCTCGGCACTGCATCGGGGAGAGGTCCTGCGCCTCGTCCACCACCACGTGCCCGAACCCGGCCGTACGCTCCAGCAGCCCGGCCGCCTCGTCGATCAGTACCGCGTCGGCCGCGGTCCACCTCGTGGCCTTGGGCGTACGGGCCGGCCGCGACCAGCACAGCAGCGCCTGCTCCTCCTCGGTGAGCAGCCCCTCGGCCGCGTCGGCCAGCGCCCCGGCGTCGGAGAGGAGGTTGAAGAGCAGCCCTTCCGGGGTGACCTCGGGCCAGACCGCGTCGAGGAAGTCGGTGACCGGCCTGATCCGCGCCATCCGGCGCAGCCAGGCGTCGCTCGGCGACTCGGCCCGGCGCGCCTCGGCCTGCCGTTGCAGCAGGCCGACCACCCGGGCCCGGACCCGTTCCCGGCCGGTGGCGTACGGCAGTCGCTCGCGCCGTACCTCCTCGACGATCCGCCGGAGCGCGTCGAGGGAGATCCGCCAGCGGAACGAGCCGTCGGAGACGACGATCGGCTCCTCCGGCTCGCGCACGTACCCGGCGAGGGCGCGGCGGAGCAGTTCGGCCATCCGTACGTCGTGCTTGACCATGGCCACGGCGGGCTCGTCGGCGCCCCGGACCGGTACCCGGGCGACCAGGTCCTCCACGGTGGACTGGGCCACCTCCACCTCGCCGAGGGCGGGCAGTACGGCGGAGATGTACGCCAGGAACGCCCGGTTCGGCCCGACCACGAGCACGCCCGAGCGGCGCAGCCGTTCCCGGTGCAGGTAGAGCAGGTACGCGGCGCGGTGCAGCCCGACGGCCGTCTTGCCGGTGCCTGGCGCCCCCTGTACGCAGATCGAGGTCTCCAGGTCGGCCCGGACCAGCTCGTCCTGCTCCGGCTGGATGGTGGCGACGATGTCGCGCATCGGCCCGACGCGGGGGCGCTCGATCTCCGCGGTGAGCAGCCGGCTGTCGCGGCCCAGTTCCTCGCCCCGGTCCAGGTGTTCGTCCTCGAAGCTGGTCAGCTCCCCCGCGCTGAAGCCGAAGCGGCGCCGGGTGGCGACACCCTGCGGGTCGCGCACGCTGGCCCGGTAGAAGGAGCGGGAGATCGGGGCGCGCCAGTCGAGCACCAGCGGCTCGCCCAGCTCGTCGGTGACGTGCCGCCGGCCGATGTGGTAGTTGCGCCCGGCGTGCTCGGTCGTACCGAAGTCGAGCCGGCCGAAGAAGAGCGGCGTGTCGGGACTGTCGGCGAGTTCCGCGACCCGGCGCGCCATGTGGCGGCCGAGCTGCTCGGCGGTGTAGGCGTCGCCGGCCACCTTGTCGCCACTGGCGAAGAGCGACTCCGCCCGTTCGCGCATGCGCCGCAGCGCGGCGCGGGAGATGGTGAGGTGTTCGCGTTCGGCCTTCAGATCGGCTTCGAGTTCGTCGTCGGCGGCGGCTCCGCCGCCCGGCATGGTCGTTGCGGGCACGCTGAGATCCCTCGTGATGGTCTGCTGCTCGCTCGCGTGTCCGGGTTCGGATGGCCGGCGCCCGGCGCGGTGACGTCCGCTCCGGTGCTGTCTCACCTCGGCCGTCAAGCGGCCAACCAGCCTACCCGTGCCCCCAACACCGTTCCACCGATTTTCGCCGCGCCGCTGGCCGCCGGGCGGGTCGCGGAGATCGGATTAACGCCGCTCGGGCGGTAGGCAGGATCATGGGGCGCATGAGCGAGCAGCGCTTCGACCAGGGTCGGGTGACGATCACCGATCCCCAGGTCATGCGAGCCCTGGCGCATCCCGCCCGGTTGCGGATCATGGAGCATCTGCAGTCGACCGGCGCCTCGGTGAGCGCCACGGAGTGCGCCGAGGTGGTCGGCCTGTCGCCGAGCGCCACCAGTTACCACCTGCGTGCGCTGGCGCGGTTCGGCCTGGTCGAGGAGGCGCCGGGGCGCGGGGACGCGCGCGAGCGGCTCTGGCGCGGCACGGTACAGCCCTGGCAGTTCGCGGCGGGCCAGTCGGCCGGTCCGGAGGCGCGGGCGGCCGAGGGGGCGCTGGTGGAGGCGTTCCTGGCCCGGGATATCGAGCGGGCCCGGGACTGGGTGCGTCGGGCCTCGGACGAGCCGCCGGAGTGGTACGACGTGGCTACGCTCAGCGATGTCATGCTCCTGGTGACCGCCGAGGAGTTGGCCGAGCTGAACGCCGCGGTGCGCGAGCTGCTGGAGCCGTACCGGCGGCGGCACCGCGTCGCCGACCCGCCGCCCGGCGCGCGCCCGGTCGCGGTCCAGTATCGAGCCGTGCCGATGGAATAGCGGTCGGTCGACCGATCGACGGGGGTTGTGCTGATCAGATGTGAAGGATTATTTTCGAAGTGTGTCTTTCACATCTGTCGGTTCCCGCTGGTCCGACGTCTATCTCGCGGCGACCGCGCGAGGCGTCTCCGGCTGCGGCGACTTCCTCGCCGCCACGGCCCTCGCCCTCGCGTTGCAGAGCGCCGGTGCCGGTGGTCTCGCCATTTCCGGTCTGCTCCTCGCCGCCACGCTGCCGCTGGTCGCGCTCGCCCCGCTCGCCGGCCGCCTCGCCGACCGGGTGGACAGCCGCAAGCTGCTCGTCGGCACCGGGATCGCCCAGGCCGTCA
This sequence comes from Micromonospora sp. NPDC049559, assembly GCF_040676675.1. Lineage (NCBI taxonomy): Bacteria > Bacillati > Actinomycetota > Actinomycetes > Micromonosporales > Micromonosporaceae > Micromonospora > Micromonospora sp. NPDC049559. The sequence goes on from NZ_JBFAPK010000024.1 coordinate 46,552, forward strand.
CCTGCCTGGCCCTGGCGTACGCGGGCCATCCCGCACTGATCATCGTGCTCGCCGGGCTGCTGGCCTGTGGCCTCGCGATCACCCAGCCCACCCTCGCCGCCCTGGTCCCCGAGATGGTCCGCCCCGACGAACTGACCAAGGCGAGCGCGGTCAACCAGACCGCCGGCAGCATCGGCGCGCTCGCCGGACCGGCGCTCGCCGGACTGCTCGTCGGCGAGCTGGGCACCCGCCTACCGCTGCTGCTCGACGCGGCCAGCTACCTGGCGCTCGTGGTGGTCGGGCTGCTGCTGCGCACCCGTCGCGGCGGAGCGGGGCCGCGGCGGCGGCGATCCGGCGGCGCGCCGACGCAGCCGGAGACGGCGCCCGTGACGCCGTGGCGGCTCCGGCACGACCCGCTGCTGCTGGCGATGGTGATCGCGGTCAGCGGGGTGATCGCCGGGGTCGGCGCGATCAACGTGATCGACGTCTTCTACATCCGCCAGACCCTGCACAGCTCCACCACCATGTACGGCGTCGTGAGCGCCGCCTGGACCGCCGGCATGCTCGTCGGCGCGTGGCTCTTCGTCCGGCTGGGCCGGCGGACCACGTACGACGGCGTGCTGGTCCGGACGATGCTGGCGCTGCTCGGCGGCTGCTGCCTGATGGTGCTGGCGGCGGCCGCCGTGCCGGAGGCCCGGTACCTGATCCCGCTCTGGCTCGTCGGCGGCATCTGCAACGGCGGGGTGAGCGTCTTCAGCAACGTGGTGATGGCGCACCGGGTGCCACCGGCCGCCCGGGGCCGGGCGTTCGCCGCGCTCGGCGCGGCCCTCCAGGGCGCGTCCATGCTCGGCTACCTGATCGGTGGGGTGCTGCTGGAGAGCTTCCCGCCCCGACCGCTGGTCGCGGTGGCCGGGCTCGCCGGGCTCGCGGTGCTGGCCTTCCTCGTCCCGCCGGTCCAGCGGACCGTACGCCGGGAGCGGACGGCCCGCTCCGCCGCGCTCCCGCGCCCGCGCGGCGCTCCCGAGGGGCCGGGCACGTGGCTCGGGGGCGAGCCCGACCCGGGCACCGATCCGCCGCGCCCGTCCGGTACGGAGCCGGATGCGGGCTTGCCCACTTCCCGGGCGGCTGCCTGAGCGCCCCCTCGATGATCCGGTTACCGTCGGGTCATGAGCGAGTTGACGCGACCCCGAGTAGGTCACATCCAGTTCCTGAACTGCATACCGATCTACTGGGGTCTGATGCGGTCCGGCGCGCTGCTCAACGTCGACCTGTACAAGGACACCCCGGACCGGCTCAACAACGCGCTGGTCGCCGGTGACCTGGACATCGGCCCCATCTCGCAGGTGGAGTACCTGCGCCACGCCGACGAGCTGCTGCTCCTGCCCGATCTGGCGGTCGGCAGCGACGGACCCGTCCTCTCGGTCAACATCGTCTCCACCCGGCCGCTGGCGGAGCTGGACGGCGCCAAGGTCGCGCTCGGCTCGACCTCCCGTACCGGGGTGCTGCTCGCCCGCATGCTGCTCGCCGAGCGGTACGGGGTCGAGCCGGAGTTCTTCAGCTGTCCGCCGGACCTGACCACCATGCTGCTGGAGGCCGACGCGGGGGTGCTGATCGGCGACGCCGCCCTGCGGGCCCTCTACGAGGCGCCCCAGCGCGGGCTCTCCGTGACCGACCTGGGCCAGGCCTGGCACGAGTGGACCGGGCTGCCGATGGTCTTCGCCGCCTGGGCGGTCCGTCGGGAGTACGCCGCCGCCCACCCCGGGCTGGTGAAGGAGGTGCACGAGGCATTCCTGCGCTCCCGCGACCTCTGCCTGGAGGAGTTGGACCAGGTGGCGGAGGCCGCCGCCCGCTGGGAGACCTTCGACGCCGAGACGCTCGCCTCGTACTTCCGGCGACTGGACTTCTCGCTCGGCGAGCGCCAGGTCGCGGGCCTGCGGGAGTTCGCCCGCCGGGCGGCCGGGCTGGGCGCGGTACCGCCGCTGCCGGCCGGCGGCCCCGCCTTCTTCTCCGCGTAACGCCCGACCGCGCCGCCACCGCGGCGCCCCGCCCGGGTGGTCACGTCCCCGGCGCGCGGGGCGGCGGTGGCGGTCAGCCGGCGCCGGGATCAGAACAGCGGCGGCGCGCGGGTCAGCCGGCGGCGGGATCAGGCCACGGTCAGCCGGCGGTCAGACGGCGGCGCGGAGCTGCTGGGCGACGCTCTTGCAGATGTTCGCCCCGTAGGTGTAGCCCAGGCTCGCCGGGTAGACGGTCATCACGCCCATCGTCCAACCGTCGCCGATGGCCAGGCAGTTCACGTTCCACTGGCCGACCGCGTCCCGGGTCACCCAACCGTTCTTGATCGCGATGCTCTTCTGCTCCGCGGCGGGGAACGCCTTGCGGATGCCGAAGTCACCGGTACCGCGCACCTGGCGCATCTCGTCGAGGAGCCAGTCGGTCCACTTCGGGCCCGCCGCCTTGCCGCTGACGATGCATGCGCCGAGCCGGGTGATGTCCCGGGCGGAGAGGTTGGTGTTGCTCCACAGGTCCTTGTAGGCGCTGCTGTCGGTGAGCCCGCACGTCGAGATCAGCCGCGTGATCGAGGCCGACTCGCCGACCACCTGCCAGAGCGCCTGGGCCGCCTCGTTGTTGCTGTCCCGGATCATCGTGCTGACCTGGGCGAGCCGCGCGTCGCTCGGCGTGCTGTCCTGCTCGGCGGAGCGGCGCAGGAAGTCCGCGCCGATCCACGCCTTGATCAGCGAGGCGGTGGTGCTGGTCCGGGTCATGTTCGACGAGCCGTGGATCTCGCCGGTCCGGGTGTCCTGCATCGCCCAGGACCACCAGCCGGTGGCGTCGATCTTTACGTCCGTCGGCGCGATCTCCAGCGGCGACGGGGCGGCGCTGGTCGCCGCCGGGGTCGGCCGCTCGGCGCGGCTCGCCGCCTCCGCGCCGGCGGACGGGCGGTCGCCGGCGGCGCCGCCCTCGCTCCAACTGGCGGCGGCCTTCGTGCCGAAGGGCGACCCCGGTACGAACCGGAGCGCGGCGAGCACGAGCACCAGCAGCACGCCGCAGACCATCAGCAGCCGCAACGGCGTGATCTCCCCGCCGCCGGATCTGCCGGCCCGGCGTGCGCCCGCCATCAGCTCGACGCCAACGGCTTGGGCACCCGCAGGGCGGCGCCGGGCTCCGGCGTCACCAGCTGGGTGGCGACGCTGGCGCAGACGCTCGCACCGTAGCTCGGGATGGTGCCGCCCTTGCTGGGGTAGCGCATCATCACCGCGAGCACCCAGTCGTCGGTGACGGCGAGGCAGTTGACGTGCCAGTTGCCGTCGTAGACGAGCGGGGTCCAGCCGTTCTTGATGCTGACCGGGCCCTGGTCGAAAATGGCCTTTGGCAGACCGTCGATGATGCCCCACTTGCCGCCGCCGGTCTTGGCCTGCTGCTGCTTGACCGAGCCGCGGACCTTGCTCATGGTGTCGAGCACCCACTTGGTCCACTTCTGGCCGGCCGCCTTGCCACTGGCGACGCAGTCACCCATCCGTACCGCGTCCCGGGGCGACATGGTGGTGAAGCTCCACCAGCCGATGTAGCCGGGCACGGCGCCGGGCTTGGTGTCGGTCAGCCCGCAGATGTCGATCAACCGGTCCAGTACGGGAGATCCGCCGCCGGCCTTCCAGAGGGCGTTGGCCGCGTCGTCGTTGCTGTCCTTGATCGCGACCTCGGCGTTGTGCAGCATCGAGGAGGACGGCTGCTTGTCGCCGAGCCGGCGCAGGTAGTCGGAGACGAGCCAGACCTTCAGCATCGACTCGGTCGAGTTCGTGGAGGTCATGTTCTTGGCACCGGAGATGGTGCCGGTCTTGCGGTCGAGTAGCGCCCAGGAGAGGAACTTGCCCTTGAACGGCACGTTGACCGGGGCGTTGGCGAGGGTCGGCGGCGGCGGTGGGACCAGCGCCGCCTCGGCTGCGGCGGCCTGGGCCGTGGCCAGCTTCTCGGCCTCGTCGGGCCCGGCGAGGCGGGCGTATGCCGTCGGTACCAGGATCGCGCCGCCGAGCAGGATCGTCGCGATGGCGAGCACCATGATCACGCGAGAGCGCATGAGTGGCGTGACTCCATTGGTCAGGGCCGGGGGGCACTGGGCGGGGTGCGCTTCGTCTTGTGCGGCGATCGCCGATCACGCGGTACTGGCGCGTGCCCCGGGCGGGCGGGCGCGGGCGGCCGTGCCCCGAGGGGGACGGGACTGCCTCCCGTCGGAAGGCGATCGTCATCTGGTTGCATCGGAATTTGGTTGCATGGGGTCCGTTGCAACTCGGGGAATTTTACGTCCGGAAGCTCGACGCGCCAGTGCGCGGCACGAGCGAGTCCACAACTGCCGAACCGGAATGGTCATATAAGTCGTGGTTAGTCCGCGTTCGCGTTGCCGCTGTGACGAGCGTCATTCGCGCCGACATATGCGCATTCACACAGCTGGTAGCTGCTCGCCCACCGAAGGTGATGGTGATCATTCTTGTGACACGCCTTGGCTTCCGGTGTGGTGAGCTGTAACACTGACCGGGTGTATGGCAACGACTTCTCCGCGCCGGAGACCGGCTCCGCCGGCGGTCTGCTCGACCAGGTCGCCGCCGCCGAGGCGGAGCTGCGCGACGCGGCCGGTCGCGACGTGGCCGGAGCCGGCGAGCCCGACCACGGCGCCGACCAGCACGACTACTTCACCGCCGTGATCGAGGCGGAGCAGAAGATCGAGCCGCGGGACTGGATGCCCGAGGCGTACCGGAAGACCCTGATCCGGCAGATCGCCCAGCACGCCCACTCGGAGATCATCGGCATGCAGCCGGAGGGCAACTGGATCAGCCGGGCCCCCTCGCTCAAGCGCAAGGCCATCCTGCTCGCCAAGGTCCAGGACGAGGCCGGGCACGGTCTCTACCTGTACGCCGCGGCCGAGACGCTCGGCGTCACCCGGGACGAACTCGTCGACCTGCTCCTCAGCGGCCGCCAGAAGTACAGCTCGATCTTCAACTACCCGACCCTGACCTGGGCGGACGTCGGGGCCATCGGCTGGTTGGTGGACGGCGCGGCGATCGTCAACCAGGTGCCGCTCTGCCGGTGCTCGTACGGCCCGTACGCCCGCGCCATGATCCGCATCTGCAAGGAGGAGTCCTTCCACCAGCGGCAGGGGTACGAGATCCTGCACACGCTGGCGCACGGGACCCCGGCGCAGCACGCGATGGCACAGGACGCGGTCGACCGCTGGTGGTACCCGTCCCTGGCGATGTTCGGCCCGCCCGACGGGGACTCGACGCACTCGGAGCGCTCCATGGCCTGGAAGATCAAGCGGTTCTCCAACGACGAGCTGCGGCAGCGCTTCGTCGACATGTGCGTCTCCCAGGCCGCCGTGCTCGGCCTGCGGATCCCCGACCCGGAGCTGCGCTGGAACGAGCAGCGCCAGGCGCACGACTACACCCAGCCCGACTACGCCGAGCTGATGCGCGTGATCAAGGGCGACGGGCCGTGCAACCGGCAGCGGATGGAGCACCGGCGCCGCGCCCACGCCGAGGGCGCCTGGGTACGCGAGGCCGCCGCCGCGTACGCCGCCAAGCGGGCGGCCGGTACGGACGGCGCCGCGCCGGCGGGCGACGCGCCCGGCACCGGCCCGGTCGGGCGGGCGGGCGACGCACCGGCGGAGGTGGCCGCGTGAGCACCGAATCGACCACGAACCCCGCCCCGGCCGGCTGGCCGCTCTGGGAGGTCTTCGTCCGGGCCCGGCGCGGGCTCGCGCACACCCACGTCGGCAGCCTGCACGCCCCCGACGCCACCCTCGCCCTGCGCAACGCCCGGGACCTCTACACCCGCCGGCAGGAGGGCGTCTCGATCTGGGTGGTACCGGCTGCCGCGATCACCGCCTCCAGCCCGGACGAGAAGGACGCCTTCTTCGACCCGGCCGCGGACAAGGTCTACCGGCATCCCACCTTCTACGAGGTACCCGAGGGGGCGGCGCACCTGTGACGGTCACCCCGGGATACCTGCTCGCGCTCGGTGACGACGCGTTGATCGCCGCCCAGCGCCTCGGCGAGTGGGCCGCCGCCGCGCCCGAGATGGAAGAGGACATCGCGCTCGCGAACATCGCGCTCGACCAGCTCGGCGCCGCCCGGCTGCTGCTCTCGTACGCCGCCGAGGAGCTGACCGCCGCGGGCCGTACCGCCGCCGACGTCGCCGCCTCGGCGCCCCCGGCGGTCACCGAACTGACCGAGGACACCCTGGCGTACCTGCGGGACGACCGCGAGTACCGCAACTGCCTGCTCGTCGAGCTGCCCAACGGCGACTTCGCGGTCACCATCGCCAAGCTGCTCTTCCTTTCGGCGTACCAGCTGCCGCTCTACGCGGCGCTGAGCGGGTGCGCCGACGAACGGCTCGCCGCCATCGGCGCCAAGGCCCGCAAGGAGTCCGCGTACCACCTGGACCACGCGGCGCTCTGGACGGTGCGGCTCGGTGACGGCACCGAGGAGTCGCACCGGCGGATGCAGGCGGCGGTCGACCAGGTGTGGCCGTACACGCACGAGCTGTTCGCCCCGGAGCCGGAGGCGCCGGTCGACCCGGCCGGCCTGCGCGCCGCCTTCCTCGGCGCGGTCGAACCGGTTCTCGCCGAGGCGACGCTGCGGCGACCCGACGACGGCTGGGCCCCGGCCGGCGGCCGTACCGGAGTGCACACCGAGCACCTGTCGTACCTGCTCGCCGAGATGCAGGTGCTGCACCGCGCCCACCCGGGCGCGCGGTGGTGAGCGCCGCCCCGGCCGCGGTCGACGCGGCCCGCCGGGCCGTGGCCGCCGTGGTGGACCCCGAGATCCGCGTGCTCACCATCGAGGAGCTGGGCATCCTGCGGGACGTGACCGAGGAGCCCGGCACCGGCCGGATCGTCGTGACGATCACGCCCACCTACACCGGCTGCCCGGCGATGGACGTGATCCGCACCGACGTGCGGGCCGCGCTCGCCGCCGCCGGTCACCCCGACGCCGAGGTACGCACCGTCTACGCGCCGGCCTGGACCACGGACTGGATCTCCGAGTCGGGGCGCGCGAAGCTGACCGCCGCCGGCATCGCCCCGCCCGCGCGGGCTGCGACCAGCGGACCGGCCGGGCGCGGCGGGCCGGTGCCGCTCACCCTCGGCGCCCGCTGCCCCCGCTGCGGGTCGCCCGAGACCGAGCAGCTGAGCCGCTTCGGCTCCACCGCCTGCAAGGCGCTGTGGCGCTGCCGCGCCTGCGCCGAACCCTTCGACCACCTGAAGGCGCTGTGACAGTCATCATCAACCGGCCGGTCCGCCGCCGGCCGGTGTTCCACCCGTTGCCGGTCGCCGCGGTGGACCGGCTCACCGACGACGCGATCGCCATCACCTTCGCCGTACCGGCGGAGCTGCGCGACAGCTTCGCCTTCCGGGCCGGCCAGCACCTGACCGTACGACTGCTCGACCCGGACGGCGGGCCGGACGTGCGGCGCTCGTACTCGATCTGCTCCACCCCGGCGGAGCTGGCCGGGTACGGCCGGCTGCGGATCGGGGTCAAGGAGATCCCCGGCGGCGCCTTCTCCGGCTACGCCGCCGGCCGCCTGCGGGCCGGCGACACCGTCGACGTACTGCCGCCGCTCGGCACCTTCACCACGGCCTTCGACCCGGGCCGGTCCCGCCACTACGGCGCGCTGGTCGCCGGGTCGGGCGTCACCCCGGTGCTCGCGCTCGTCGCTACCGCGCTCGCCGTCGAGCCCGCCAGCAGCTTCACCGTCGTGTACGGCAACCGGTACGCCCGCAGCGTCATGTTCGCCGAGGAGCTGGCGGACCTGAAGGACCGGTACCCGGCCCGGCTGCACCTGGTGCACGTGCTCTCCCGGGAACCGGGCGAGGCGCCGCTGCTCTCCGGCCGCGTCGACGCGGACCGGTTCGACCGGCTGCTGGAGACGATCGTGCCGGCCGACCGGATCGACGAGTGGTTCCTCTGCGGCCCGTACGGGATGGTGACCGATGCCCAGGGGGTGCTCGCCCGGCGGGGCGTACCGGCCGGGGCCGTGCACGCCGAGCTGTTCCACGTCGACGAGCCGCCCGCGCCGCCGGCCCGCCCGGCCGAGACCTCCGCCGGCAGCCAGGTCACCATCGTGCTGGACGGTCGGGCCAGCAGCTTCTCGATGGGCCGCGACGAGCGGGTCCTCGACGCGGCGCTGCGGGTCCGGGGTGAGCTGCCGTACGCCTGCAAGGGCGGGGTCTGCTCGACGTGCCGGGCCCGGGTGGTCTCGGGCTCGGTCACCATGGCGCGCAACTACGCGCTGGAGCCGGACGAGGTGGCGGCGGGGTACGTGCTGACGTGCCAGTCGAGCCCGGTGACGGACGAGCTGGTCGTCGACTACGACGGTTGACGGGCTCGGGGTGTCGGTTGGGCGCGGTGCGTCGCGGTCCGGGTTGGAGGCGTCGGTCGGTTGCGGCGCGTCGTGGTCCGGGTTGGGGTGGGGCGTCGGTTGGGCGCGGTGCGTCGCGGTCCGGGTTGGAGGTGGGGCCCGCCGTACCCGGCGAATCCCGTCAGGCTTGATGTCTTCGCCTGGCACGGCGGGCCCCACCCCGACCTGGTCGTTCTCCGGACGCGAGCGGCCGGGTCCGGCGGACCCGGCCGCGTCGGTGCTCGGCTCGGTCGCGGGCGCGACGGCCCAGGGTCAGCTCTCGGTCGCGGTCGCCTCCGTGGGGGCGGTCTTGGCCGGGCGCCGGGTGCGTAGGCCCTGCCAGGCGATGGCGGCGGCGACGGCGCTGAGCGGCAGCGCCGGCAGCGCGTAGCGCGGCTCGTACATGCCGACGGCGACGGTGAGCACGGTCAGCCCGGGTCCGGCGGCCAGGAGCAGGAGCAGGTCGAAGCGGACCCGCGCGTTCGCCCGCCGCCACGCGAAGAGCGCGGCGAGCGAGAGCAGCAGGCCGATGGAGAGGACCACGGGCCCGGTCCGCAGGTACTCGCCGTACCGGTGGAACGCCTTGGTGAGGACGGTCGCCTTCGGGGCGTACCGGGGGTTGGTGGGGTTGACGCCGAAGTTGGGCTGGGCCTGGGCCGGCGGGCACCGGTCGACCACCTTCTCCCAGTCCTGGAACTGGGTCGGCGGCACCATCCGGTCGCGCAGGCACTCGTTCATCGGGCCGAGGTAGAGCCCCGGTACGAAGTGCGCCGCGCTCTCCTTGCCCACGATGCGCAGGTAGTCCAGCGGCTGCTGCTCCAGCACGGCGCGGGCGAAGTCGGTCAGCCGCTGCGCGCCCTCGGGCGAGTAGATGTCGCCGAGCCGGGCCGGGCGGCGCCAGAAGAAGGCGTCGGCGCGGTCCCAGCGCTGGCCGAGGGGCTGGTCGGGGCAGGCGAGCCGCTCGTCCGGGGTCAGCTTGAGCCGGTCGCAGTCGGCGATGATCGCGGTACGGCCGTAGAGGGCGGTCGCGCTCTGCGAGCCGTAGACGCTGGGCCGCCCGTTGATCCAGACCATCATGCCGACGTACGGCAGGACGAAGCCGAGCGCGTACGCGACCACCTTGCGCCAGCCGACCCGGCGGACCAGCAGGTAGAGGCCGAGCAGCAGGGCGACCGGAAGCGCGCTGGGCTTGGTGATCCAGGCGGCGGCGATCAGCAGGCCGGAGGCGGTTACGGCCGGGTATCCCGGCTTGTCGGACCAGAGGAGCACCAGCACACAACCGGCGAGCAGCACGCTGAAGAGCACGTCGGGCAGGAGGTAGTGCCCGAGGGTGAGCATCAGCGAGTCGAAGATCACGGGGGCGGCGGCGACGCAGGCGATCCAGCGCGGCACCCCCCGCCGCACCAGTACGGCGTAGACCGCGAGCGCCAGCAGCAGCGTCAGCAGGTGCTGCACCGCGACGACCGCGAAGTGGGTGTGGGTCGGTTCGAGCACCTTGAGCAGTGCGGGGTAGCCGATCGGGCGGGTCGGGTGGGGGACCAGTTCGCCCTTGCCCATGAGGACGTAGAGGCCGCTGTCGCCGTAGAACCAGAACGCGGGCGGATAGGCGACCATCATCAGCAGCCGGACCACCACGCCCAGCGCGAGCAGGCCGGTGATGCCCGGGTTCCGGCGGATCAGCCGCAGGGCCCGGGTGAACCGGTCCGGCCGCTCCGGCCCGGCGCCCGCCGACGGCGCGTCGTCCGTACCGGTGGCGACGGCGTCGGCCTGACTCGCCTGGTCCGCGGACGGTGTCGTGGCTGTGGTCATGGTCCCGTCGATCCTCAAATTCCGGGGAGGGGGGCCGCGCGGTGAGCCCGGGCGTGAGAGCCCAGCCTAGATTATTGAGAACGAACCCGGTTTCACGTTCTTGTCGTCCGGGCTACGAGCGCGCCGCCGCCGGTTCAACGGTTGTCGGCGGGGCCCGCGTTCAACGGGTTGTCGGTGGTGACGCGTACGGCGGTTGCCGGCGGTGATCGGGCTCACCCCGGGCCGGCGGCCGCCTCGTCCGGGCGTCGTCGGGGGGCGCGCCGAGGGCGGCGGCCGGGGCGTTCCGGGTCGACGCCGTCCGGACGGAGGCCGCGACGGGGACGTACGCTCTTAACTTGTGACGGTGAGCCGGGAGATCCACGACATCCTGCAGCGCGGCGCGGACGGCGGACGCATCACGCCCGAGGAGGCGCTGCTGCTCTACACCGAGGCGCCCTTCCACGAGCTGGGCGAGGCGGCCGACGCGGTACGGCGGCGCAGGTACCCGGACAACATCGTGACGTACCTGATCGACCGCAACATCAACTACACGAACGTGTGCGTCACCGCGTGCAAGTTCTGTGCCTTCTTCCGGGCGCCGAAGCACGCCGAGGGCTGGACGCACCCGACCGAGGAGATCCTGCGCCGCTGCGGCGAGGCGGTCGAGCTGGGCGCCACGCAGGTGATGCTCCAGGGCGGTCACCACCCCGACTACGGCGTGGAGTACTACGAGGAACTCTTCTCCGCGGTCAAGGCGGCGTACCCGCAGCTCGCCATCCACTCGATCGGCCCGAGTGAGATTCTGCACATGGCCAAGGTCTCCGGCGTCTCGCTGGACGAGGCGATCAGCCGGATCAGGGCGGCGGGCCTGGACTCGATCGCCGGGGCCGGCGCCGAGATGCTGCCCGAACGGCCGCGCAAGGCCATCGCCCCGCTCAAGGAGTCGGGCGAGCGGTGGCTGGAGGTGATGGAACTCGCGCACCGGCAGGGCATCGAGTCCACCGCGACCATGATGATGGGCACCGGGGAGACCGCCGCGGAGCGGATCGAGCACCTGCGCATGATCCGCGACGTGCAGGACCGTACCCGGGGCTTCCGCTCGTTCATCCCGTGGACGTACCAGCCGGAGAACAACCACCTCAAGGGCCGTACGCAGGCGACGACGCTGGAGTACCTGCGGCTGATCGCGGTCGCCCGGCTCTTCTTCGAGACCGTGCCGCACCTGCAGGCCTCCTGGCTGACCACGGGTAAGGACGTCGGCCAGCTCGCCCTGCACATGGGGGTCGACGACCTCGGTTCGATCATGCTTGAGGAGAACGTGATCTCCTCGGCGGGTGCCCGGCACCGCTCCAACCTGCACGAGCTGATCTGGATGATCCGCTCCGCCGGCCGGATCCCCGCCCAGCGCGACACCCTCTACCGGCACCTGGCCGTGCACCGTGACCCCGCGGACGACCCGACCGACGACCGCGTCGTCTCGCACTTCTCCTCGATCGCCCTGCCGGGCGGCGGGGCGGGCAGGCGGCTGCCCCTCGTCGACGCCCGGTGACGCCGGTGCCGGTCACGCCCGGCCGTTCCGCCGGGCGCGGCCGGCCACGCCCGGTGCATCGCTGATCACGCCGGGCCAGCGGTACGGTCAGCCGTTCGGCCGGCCGCCGGTCCGGCGAACCGCCGGATCCGGCGGCACGCACCGCTGGTTTCCCCCGGTACGGGCGGCCGGACCGAGCCGATCAACCTGGACACTCCAGCCGCAAATCGGGAGATCCCGCCGCCCGCGGCGGTGGCGGACGGGGTGGCATACCCGCACGATGATGGATAAAGTCCCGGCCGTCCTCCCGGTCGGCCGTCCGGGTACTCCGGTCGGGCGGCCCCGGGCCGTCCGCGGAACCACCGTCGCGCGGCCCGGATACCGTGGGCGAGGGACGGTCGAACCGATCGGGTCACCTGCGGTGGTCCTCCATCGGCCCGTGTGCGGGCCGTCTATATAGAGCACGGCATCGCGGGCGGGATGGTCTCCATCCCGCCCGCGGTGTGTTCCGGGCCGGCCCGCCCGCGGTGTCCCGCGCCGGCGATCCGGCCGCCGTCGCCACCGACCCCGCACCCGGCCCCCGGGTGGGACGCGCGGCTGGCAGAGTAGGACGGCGTGACGAGTACCCCGCATGGCCGCCGCGCCAGCCTGGACAAGCAGCCGCACGAGGTGGCCGCGATGTTCGACGGCGTCGCCTCCCGCTACGACCTGACCAACACCGTCCTCTCCTTCGGCCAGGACCGCGGCTGGCGCCGGGCCACCCGGGCGGCGCTCGGGCTGGAGCCGGGGGAGCGGGTGCTCGACGTCGGCGCCGGTACCGGCGTCTCGACCGAGGAACTGGCCCGCTCCGGCGCGTACGTGGTCGGCGCCGACCTCTCCCTGGGGATGCTGCTGGCCGGCCGCCGGACCCGGCCGGAGGTACCGCTGCTCGCCGGGGACGCGCTCCGGCTGCCCTTCGGCGACGCGACGTTCGACGCGGTGACCATCTCGTTCGCCCTGCGCAACGTCGCCGACCCGGACGCGGCGCTGCGTGAGTTGGCGCGGGTGACCCGGCCCGGCGGTCGCCTGGTGGTCTGCGAGTTCAGCCAGCCGACGAATCCGCTCTTCCGGACGGTCTACCTGTCCTATTTGATGGGTTCGCTGCCGGCGGTCGCCCGGCGCGTGTCGAGCAACCCGGACGCGTACGTCTACCTGGCCGAGTCGATCCGGGCCTGGCCCGATCAGGCGGGCCTGGCCGGACGGATCGCCGGAGCGGGGTGGCGCGCGGTGGCGTGGCGCAACCTCACCGGCGGCGTGGTCGCGCTGCACCGGGCGGTACGTGACTGATCTTTCATGACCTTTCGCCGTTTTCCGGTTATGGCCAGATTTTCCACGTAGGCTGCGCCCATGGTGGGAACGTACAAATCGGACGGTGAAGATCTTCCGGTCGTGTCGGACGTGTCCGGCGCGCCGGACGACGGTACCGACGCCGCGGAGCTGATCACCCAGATCCGGCAACTGGCCGGGGCCGACCCGGCCGGGGTGCAGCAGGTGGTCAGCGACGTACTGGCCGCATTGGACCGGGCCACCGGGGGCGCGTTGCGCGACCAGTTGCCCGAGGGACTCTCGCTCGACTTGCCCGAGGGACTCTCGCTCGACGCGGCGTCGCCGAGCGCGGAGGCCGCGTCCGACCGATCTACCTCTACTAGTTAGGGTCGCCTAACCGGCTGCCGACCTCGTAGCGGTTCTAGACTCCTCCCGAACTAGCTTGTGAAGCATTTCACGAGCGAACGGGAGGGGAGCAGATGGCCACGGTCGAGCACGACGCCGATGTCATCGTGGTCGGCGCCGGTCCGGGCGGCTCCGCGAGCGCGTACCACCTGGCCCGGCACGGACTGCGCGTGCTGCTGCTGGAGAAGACCGAGTTCCCGCGCGAGAAGGTCTGCGGCGACGGGCTCACCCCGCGCGCGGTCAAGCAGCTCGTCAAGCTCGGCGTCGTCGGCGCGGGCGGAGCCGCCCCTGACCGGGACCGGGCGGCCACCGCCGCGGCGGGCTGGCAGGTCAACAAAGGACTCCGGGTCATCGGCGGCGGCGTCCGGCTCGAACTCGACTGGCCCGAGCTGGCCAGCTTCCCGAACTACGGCCTGGTGCGTACCCGGCTCGACTTCGACGACCTGCTGGCGAAGCGGGCGGTCGCCGCGGGCGCCGACCTGCGTACCGGGGTCAACGTCGTCGCGCCGGTGCTCGACGGGTCCGGGCGGGCCGTCGGCGTCCAGGCCGAGGTCGGCCCGGGCAAGGAGCCGGCGACCTTCCACGCGCCGCTGATCATCGCGGCCGACGGGGTCTCCGGCCGGTTCCCGCTCGCGCTCGGCCTCGCCAAGCGGGAGGACCGGCCGATCGGCGTCGCCGTCCGCCGCTACTACCGCTCGCCCGCCCGGCACGAGGACGACTACCTGGAGTCCTGGCTGGAACTGCGCAGCCGGGAGGGCGGCGACAAGCTGCTGCCCGGCTACGGCTGGATCTTCGGGCTCGGCGACGGTCGGGTCAACGTCGGGCTCGGCGTGCTCAACTCCTCGACCGCCTTCGGCAAGACGAACTACCGACGGCTGCTCACCGACTGGCTCGACGCGACCCCGCCCGAGTGGGGCATGAACGACGAGGCCAACGCCGACGGGCCGATCCTCGGCGCGGCGCTGCCCATGGGCTTCAACCGGGTGCCCCACTACACCCGCGGGGTCCTGCTCGTCGGCGACTCCGGTGGCATGGTCAACCCGTTCAACGGCGAGGGCATCGCGTACGCGATGGAGTCCGGTGAACTCGCCGCCGAGGTGGTGGTGCAGGCGCTGGCCCGCCCGGAGGGTCCGGAGCGGGAGCGGGCGCTGGCCGCGTACCCGGCGGAGCTCAAGGCCCGCTACGGCGGCTACTACCGGCTCGGCAACATCTTCGTGAAGCTCATCGGCAACCCGCAGATCATGCGGATCGCCACCAAGCACGGCATGCCACACCCCATGCTGATGCGGTTCGTCCTCAAGCTGCTGGCCAACCTGACCGACCCCCGAGGCGGGGACGCGATGGACCGGGTCATCAACGCGATGACGAAGGTCGTACCGGCCGTGTAGCCACGGACGGGACGGCCTGACCGGCGCAAGTGGCCACCCCGGGCAGAGTCGCCCGGGAGCTTGTGAATAGTGTGAATTTCGGTAACCACCGAGGGCAGGGAAGGACGAGCAGGAGAAAACGATGTCGCTCTCGCCTTACGTACCCATCATCGGGCTGTTCGCCATCGCTGCGGCGTTCGCGCTCTTCTCGGTCGGCGCCGCGCGCTTCGCGGGCCCGCTGCGCTACAACAAGGCCAAGCTCGACGCGTACGAGTGCGGCATCGAACCGAGCCCGGAGCCGGTCGGCGGCGGCCGCTTCCCGGTGAAGTTCTACCTGACGGCGATGCTCTTCATCGTCTTCGACATCGAGATCATCTTCCTCTACCCGTGGGCGGTGTCCTTCGACGCGCTGCCCATCTTCGGCTTCGTGGAGATGGTCCTGTTCATGGTCGCGGTCTTCGTCGCCTACGCCTACGTGTGGCGGCGCGGCGGGCTCGACTGGGACTGAGGGGAGGCACAGATGGGTATCGAGGAGAAACTTCCCGCCGGCGTCCTGCTCACTTCGGTGGAGAAGCTGGTCAACTGGACCCGCAAGTCGTCGCTGTGGGGGGCCACCTTCGGGCTGGCCTGCTGCGCCATCGAGATGATGGCCGCCGGCGCCCCCCACTACGACCTGGGCCGCTGGGGCATGGAGGTCTTCCGTGCCTCGCCCCGGCAGGCGGACCTGATGATCGTGGCCGGCCGGGTGAGCCAGAAGATGGCACCGGTGCTGCGCCAGATCTACGACCAGATGGCCGAGCCCCGCTGGGTGCTTTCCATGGGGGTCTGCGCCAGCAGCGGTGGCATGTTCAACAACTACGCCATCGTGCAGGGCGTCGACCACGTCGTCCCGGTGGACATGTACCTGCCCGGCTGCCCGCCCCGGCCGGAGATGCTGATCGACGCGATCCTCAAGCTCCGCGAAAAGATCATGCACGAGCCGCTGGGCCCGAACGGGCGCAAGATGCACGAGGCGCGGGTGGCGCGCGGCGACGTACCGATCGTGCCGCCGGGCTCGATGCCCTCGTCGTACCGCTCCGACAAGGCCCGCCGGGCCGAGTGGATCCAGGCCGTCCGCGAGGGCCGCGAGGAGCAGCTGCGCATCGAGAACTGGATGAAGGCGCAGCACCACGTCTCCGGAGGGGCCCGATGAGCGCGCCGAGCGAACCGAACGAGCCGAAGACCGCGGCGACCGCGAGCGAGTCGACCGGGGGCGCCCCGAGCGAGCGCCCCGGCGGCGGCGTACCGGTGGTGGCCCCGCCGACCGGCGCCACCACCACCGCCCCCTCCGACTACCCGCCGGCCAGCCCGGCCGGACGCGGCATGTTCGGCATCAAGGGCTCCGGCGACACCTCCGGCTTCGGCGGCCTCGTCCGGCAGCGGGTGCCCGTGGAGGGGAGCCCCCGGCCGTACGGGAGCTACTTCGACGAGGTGCACGACGCGCTGCAGGAGGCGTACCCCGCCTTCTCGGACGCGATCGAGAAGGTCGTGGTCGACCGGGGCGAGCTGACCCTGCACATCCGCCCCGAGCGGATCGCCGAGGTCTGCCAGGTGCTCCGCGACGACCTGGCGCTGCGCTTCGAACTCTGCTCCTCGGTCTCCGGCGTCGACTACCTCGGCGCGGACCACCGGCGGCTGCACGTCGTCTACCAGCTGACCTCGATGACCTACCGCCGGCAGATCCGGCTGGAGGTCGCGGTCCCGGTGGAGAACCCGCACGTGCCGAGCGTGACGTCGGTGTACCCGACCGCCGACTGGCAGGAGCGCGAGGCGTACGACATGTTCGGCGTCGTCTTCGACGGTCACCCGGCGCTGACCCGGATCCTGATGCCGGACGACTGGGAGGGGCACCCGCAGCGCAAGGACTACCCGCTGGGTGGCGTGCCCGTCGAGTACAAGGGTGCGGAGATCCAACCGCCAGACCGGCGGAGGTCGTACCAGTGATGGGCGCGGGGACCCGAGCAATGGAGCGGAGCGAGGTGGCCTGATGACGACTCCCGGATACGCGACCGAACGCGAGACGAGCGAGGGACGGGTCTTCACCGTCACCGGCGGTGACTGGGACACGGTCGTCGCCGGTACGGACCCGATCAGCGACGAACGGATCGTCGTCAACATGGGCCCGCAGCACCCGTCCACGCACGGCGTGCTCCGGCTCATCCTGGAGCTGGAGGGCGAGACGGTCCGCGAGGCGCGGTCCGTCATCGGATACCTGCACACCGGTATCGAGAAGAGCCTCGAGTACCGCAACTGGGTGCAGGGCACGACCTTCGTGACCCGGATGGACTACCTGTCGCCGATCTTCAACGAGACGGCGTACAGCCTGGCGGTGGAGAAGCTGCTCGGCATCACCGACGAGGTGCCGGAGCGGGCGACCACGATCCGGGTGCTGATGATGGAGCTGAACCGGATCTCCTCGCACCTGGTCTGGCTCGCCACCACGGGCATGGAGCTCGGCGCGATCTCGATGATGCTCTACGGCTTCCGGGAGCGCGAGTACATCCTCGACATCTTCGAGATGATCAGCGGCCTGCGGATGAACATGGCCTACGTCCGGCCGGGCGGCGTCGCCCAGGACGTACCGGACGAGGCGATCGTCAAGATCCGCGAGTTCCTGGCCATGATGCCGAAGCGGCTCAAGGAGTACGAGGACCTCCTCTCCGGCCAGCCCATCTGGATCGAGCGGACCAAGAACGTCGCGGTGCTGGACGTGACCGGCTGCCTGGCGCTGGGCGTGACCGGTCCGGTGCTGCGCTCGGCGGGCCTGCCCTGGGACCTGCGCAAGACGATCCCCTACTGCGGCTACGAGACGTACGAGTTCGACGTGCCGACCTCGACGGACGCCGACGTCTGGGGCCGCTACCAGGTGCGACTCGGCGAGATCCGCGAGTCGATGAAGCTGGTGGAGCAGGCGCTGGACCGGCTGCGGCCGGGCCCGGTGATGGTGGCGGACAAGAAGGTCGCCTGGCCGTCGCAGCTCGCCATCGGCGTGGACGGCATGGGCAACTCGCTCGAACACGTCGCGAAGATCATGGGTCAGTCGATGGAGTCGCTGATCCACCACTTCAAGCTGGTCACCGAGGGCTTCCGGGTGCCGCCGGGCCAGGTGTACGTGGGCATCGAGTCGCCCCGCGGCGAACTCGGTGTGCACGCGGTCTCCGACGGTGGTACCCGGCCGTACCGGGTCCACTACCGCGAGCCGAGTTTTGTGAACCTCCAGGCGATCCCGGCGATGGCCGAGGGTGGCCTGATCGCGGACGTGATCGCGGGTGGCGCGTCCCTGGACCCGGTGATGGGTGGGTGTGACCGGTGAGCGCGAGGAGTGAGCTTGCGAGCCCCGCAGTCGCGAACGGAAAGTGGTACCGCTGATGGGCTTCAGTGAGGCGACGTACGAGCGGGCGCGGGAGATCATCGGCCGCTACCCGGCGGACCGGTCCCGGTCGGCCCTGCTGCCGCTGCTGCACCTCGTGCAGTCCGAGGAGGGCTACGTCTCCCCGGCCGGCGTCGAGTTCTGCGCCGAGCTGCTCGGGCTGAACAAGGCGCAGGTCGGCGCGGTGGCGACCTTCTACACGATGTACAAGCGCCGGCCCACCGGCGACTGGCTGGTCAGCGTCTGCACGAACACGATGTGCAACGTGCTCGGCGGGCAGCGGGTCTACGACGCCCTCAGCGAGCACCTGGGCGTCGGGCACGACGAGACGACCAGCGACGGCAGCATCACGCTGGAGCACGCCGAGTGCCTGGCGGCCTGCGACTACGGGCCGGTCATGACCGTCAACTACGACTTCTTCGACAACGTAGACCCGGACACCGCGGTCGGCGTCGTCAACGAACTGCGGGCCGGCGGACGGCCGACGCCGAGCCGGGGCGCCCGGCTCTGCACGCTCAAGGAGATGTCGCTCCAGCTGGCCGGCTTCGCCGACCCGCGCGAGGAGGCGGTGGCCGACGGGGTGGCCGGCGACCCGACGCTGCGCGGCCTGCGGCTGGCGGAGCAGCACGGCATCTCGGTGGCCGGCTTCGACCCGAGCACCCCGATCAAGAGCAGCGGGGGCGGCGACGCCAAGCCGGCGCCGGCGATCCCCGCGGCGCGTACCGCCACCACCGCGCCGGACACCAAGGCGCCGGACGCCAAGTCCCCGCAGGTCCGTACGGCCGAGACCCGGCAGCCGGACGCGAAGACCGCGGTGCCCGAGGCGCCCGGCACCCGCGCCCCGGCCGACGGCGCCGCCCCGGCCGAGGGGGACGCCCGGGCGGCCGAGGCGGCCGGGGTGGCCGCCAACCCGCCGGCGGGCGACGCCAAGCCGGCCGGTGACGCCGCCGGCGCGCAGGAACGGACGCTCACGGACGCCCGGTCGGCGTCCGGCGGTGAGCAGGAGCGCGCGGAGACCTCGCGCGCGAACGGCGGTCAGGCCGCCGAGGAGAAGGAGGCGGAGAAGTGAGCGTGCCTCGGCCCGAGACGCTGGCGAAGCTGACCCCGGTGCTGACCAAGCGCTGGCTGTCGCCGGACGCCTGGCGGCTCGACGTCTACGAGCGGCTCGACGGCTACGCCGCGCTGCGCAAGGCGCTCGCCGCGCACCCGGACGACCTGATCCAGCTGGTGAAGGACTCGGGTCTGCGCGGTCGCGGGGGCGCCGGCTTCCCGACCGGCCTCAAGTGGGGCTTCATCCCCCAGGGCGACGGCAAGCCGCACTACCTGGTCGTCAACGCCGACGAGGGCGAGCCGGGCACCTGCAAGGACCTGCCGCTGATGACGCACGACCCGCACTCGCTGGTCGAGGGCGTCATCATCGCCTCGTACGCGATCCGCGCCAACCGGGCGTACATCTACATCCGGGGCGAGGCGGTGCACGCCGCGCGCCGGCTGCGCAACGCGGTGCAGGAGGCGTACCGGGCGGGCTACCTCGGCCGCAACATCCTCGGTACCGGGTTCGACCTGGACCTGGTGGTGCACAGCGGCGCCGGGGCGTACATCTGCGGCGAGGAGACGGCCCTGCTCGACTCGCTGGAGGGGTTCCGGGGCCAGCCGCGGCTGCGCCCGCCGTTCCCGGCCACCCACGGCCTCTACGCCGCCCCGACCGTGGTCAACAACGTCGGGACCATCGCCAGCGTGCCGTACATCGTGCTCGGCGGCGCGCAGTGGTGGAAGACCATGGGTACGGAGAAGTCGTCCGGCCCGATGATCTACTCGCTCTCCGGCCGGATCGCCAACCCCGGCCAGTACGAGTGCGGGCTCGGCATCACGCTGCGCGAGCTGATCGAGCTGGCCGGCGGCATGCAGCCGGGGCACAACCTGCGGTTCTGGACCCCGGGCGGCTCGTCCACCCCGCTGCTCACCGCCGAGCACCTGGACGTGCCGCTGGACTTCGAGGGGGTCGCCGCGGCCGGTTCCATCCTCGGCACCACGGCCACCCAGATCTTCTCCGACCAGGACTGCCCGGTCTACGCGACGTACCGGTGGCTGGAGTTCTACCACCACGAGTCGTGCGGCAAGTGCACCCCGTGCCGGGAGGGCAACTACTGGATGGTCCGCACCTACCGGCGCATCCTCGCCGGCCAGGGCTCGTACGAGGACCTCGACACCCTGCTGGACACCGCCGACAACATCCTCGGCCGCTCGTTCTGCGGTCTCGGTGACGGCGCGACCAGCCCGGTGACCTCCTCGCTGAAGTACTTCAAGCAGGACTACCTCGACTACATCGAGGGACGTACCGCGCCGAAGCTGTCGGACAAGCAGCTGGTTGGAGCTCACTAATGACAGACGTGGCGAAGGCGGCGGAGACGGTCACGCTCACCATCGACGGCATTGAGGTGACCGCGCCGAAGGGCGCGCTGCTCATCCGGGTCGCCGAGCAGCTGGGCATCGCGATCCCCCGCTTCTGCGACCACCCGCTGCTGGCGCCGGCCGGCGCCTGCCGGCAGTGCCTGGTCGAGGTCGAGGGGCAGCGCAAGCCGGTCGCCTCCTGCACCCAGACGGTCGCCGACGGCATGGTCGTGCGTACCCAGCTCACCTCTCCGGTCGCCAAGAAGGCGCAGGAGGGGATCATGGAGCTGCTGCTGGTGAACCACCCGCTCGACTGCCCGATGTGCGACAAGGGCGGCGAGTGCCCGCTGCAGAACCAGGCGATGTCCACCGGCCGTACCGACAGCCGCTTCCACGAGCACAAGCGCGAGTACCCGAAGCCGCTGCCGATCTCCACCCAGGTGCTGCTGGACCGCGAGCGCTGCGTGCTCTGCCAGCGCTGCACCCGGTTCTCCGAGGAGATCGCCGGGGACAAGTTCATCGACCTGATGGGACGCTCCTCGGCCGAGGAGATCAACATCTACCGCGACGAGGCGTACGGGGTGGACGCCGACGGACCGGCCGGTCCCGGTGAACCCCTTGAGGGCGGCGACGTGCCGTTCAACTCGTACTTCTCCGGAAACACGGTGCAGATCTGCCCGGTCGGGGCGCTCACCGGCGCGCAGTACCGGTTCCGGGCCCGCCCGTTCGACCTGGTCTCCACGCCGAGCGTCTGCGAGCACTGCTCGGCCGGCTGCGCCCAGCGCACCGACTTCCGGCGGGGCAAGGTGCTGCGCCGGCTGGCCGGCGACGACCCGGCGGTCAACGAGGAGTGGAACTGCGACAAGGGCCGGTGGGGCTTCCAGTACGCCACCGCCTTCGACCGGATGACAAACCCGCAGATCCGCGACGCCCGCACGGGTGAGCTGCGGGAGGCCTCCTGGAGCGAGGCGTTCGCCTTCGCCGCCGAGGGGCTGCGCGCGGCCCGCGACGGCGCGTACGGCATCGGCGTGCTGACCGGCGGCCGGCTCACGGTCGAGGACGCGTACGCGTACGCGAAGTTCGCCCGGGTCGCCCTGAACACCAACGACATCGACTTCCGGGCCCGCCCGATCAGCGGCGGCGCCGGGTCGGTCGGCTCGGCCACCGAGGAGGCCGAGTTCCTGGCCAGCCGGGTCGCCGGGGTCACCGACGTGACCTACGCCGACGTCGAGAAGGCGCCGGCCGTGGTCCTCGTCGGGCTGGAGCCCGAGGAGGAGTGCCCGATCCTCTTCCTGCGGCTGCGCAAGGCGTACACCAAGCGCGGGCTCAAGGTCCTGGCGGTGGCGCCGTTCGCCAGCCGCGGGCTGACCAAGCTCGGCGCCACCCTGGTCACCGCGGCCCCCGGCGAGGAGGCCCGGCTGCTGGCCGGGGACGCCACGCTCGCCGCGGCGCTCGGCGCCGAGGGAGCGATCCTGGTGGTCGGCGAGCGGCTCGCCACCGTGCCCGGCGGGCTCTCGGCGGCGGCGGCGCTGGCCGACCGTACCGGCGCCCGGCTGGCCTGGGTCCCCCGCCGCGCGGGCGACCGGGGCGCGGTCGACGCCGGCTGCCTGCCGAACCTGCTCCCCGGCGGGCGCCCGGTGACGGACGCCGCCGCCCGCGCGGAGCTCGGCGGGGCCTGGGACGTCGCGCCCGGCGTGATCCCCAGCCAGGTCGGCCGGGACACCGACGCCATCATCGCCGCCGCGGCGGCGGGGCAGCTCGGGGCGCTGGTCGTGGCCGGGGTCGACCCGGCGGACCTGTCCGACCCGCGGCTGGCCGAGCAGGCGCTGGAGAAGGTGCCCTTCCTGGTCAGCCTGGAGGTCCGCAACAGCGCGGTGAGCCGCCGCGCCGACGTGGTGCTGCCGGTCGCCCCGGTGGTGGAGAAGGCCGGCAGCTTCCTCGACTGGGAGGGCCGGCTGCGCACCTTCGAGGCGGTGCTGAACACCCCGGCCATGAACGACGGCCGGGTGCTCGACGCGCTCGCCGCGCAGCTCGGCGTGCGGCTCGGTACCGCGGACGTCAACAGCGTTCGGCGGGAACTCGGGTCGCTGCCGCCGACCCGGGCGGAGCGGCCGCTGGCCCCGGCGGTGGAGCCGGCCGAGCCGGCCCGCCCCGTCGAGGGCGAGGCGGTGCTCGCCACCTGGCACCACCTGATCGACCTGGGCAGCCTGACCGACGGGGACGAGCACCTCGGCGGCACGGCCCGCCCGCCGGTGGTCCGGCTGGCCGAGTCGACCGCCAAGGCGCTGGGCATCGCCGACGGGGATGCCGTCACGGTCGGTACCGACCGGGGCGCGGTCACCCTGCCGGCGGCGCTCACCGACATGCCCGAGAGCGTGGTCTGGCTGCCGACCAACTCGCCCGGCTCCACCGTACGGCGCAGCCTGGGTGCCAGCTCCGGCACGATCGTCCGGCTCACCGCCGGTACGCCCCGCCCGGTCGCCGCCGACGCGGCCGACCGGCCGGGTCCGCTACTCAACGCTGGGAGCGCCGAGCAGTGAGCGCCGCAGCCGCGAACGAAAGAGGTGCGCTGTGAACCCCCTGGCGCAGGCTCAGCTGTACCTGGCGCAGGATCCGACGCTGGACGACTTCGGCAAGGACCCCTGGTGGCTGATCCTCATCAAGATCCTGGCCGCCTTCGTCTTCGCCGTGCTGGCGACGCTGCTCGGCGTGTGGTTCGAGCGCCGCGTCGTCGCCCGCATGGCGCAGCGGCCGGGTCTCAACCAGGTCGGCCCGTTCGGTCTGCTGCAGACGCTGGCCGACGGCCTGAAGATGGCCTTCAAGGAAGACATCCTGCCGAAGGCCGCGGACAAGGTCGTCTACTTCTTCGCCCCGACCATCTCCACGATCTGCGCGGTGACCGCCCTGTCGGTGGTGCCGTTCGGGCCGATGGTGAGCATCTTCGGTACGCGGACGCCGCTGCAGGTCACCGACGTGCCGGTGGCCGTGCTGGTGCTGCTCGCCTGCTCGTCGATGGGCGTCTACGGCGTGGTGCTGGGCGGCTGGGCCTCCGGCTCGACCTATCCGCTGCTCGGCGGCCTCCGCTCCAGCGCCCAGATGATCTCGTACGAGGTCGCGATGGGGCTCTCCATCGTGGCGGTCTTCATGACGGCCGGCACGATGTCGACCAGCGGGATCGTGGCCGCCCAGGCGGGCAGCGACCGGTCCTGGGACGGGCTCGGCTTCGACCTGCACGCCCCCGGCTGGTACGCCCTGCTGCTGCTGCCGAGCTTCATCATCTTCTTCATCGCCACGGTCGGTGAGACCAACCGGGCGCCGTTCGACCTGCCCGAGGCCGAGTCGGAGCTGGTCGCGGGCTTCATGACCGAGTACAGCTCGCTGAAGTTCGCGCTCTTCATGCTCTCCGAGTACGTCTCGATGGTGACCATGTCGGCGGTGACCACGACGCTCTTCCTCGGCGGCTGGCGGGCGCCCTGGCCGCTCACCCTCTGGTCCGGCGCGAACTCCGGCTGGTGGCCGCTGCTCTGGTTCGCCGCGAAGGTGATCCTGCTGGTCTTCGTCTTCGTCTGGCTCCGCGGCACGCTGCCCCGGCTGCGCTACGACCAGTTCATGCGGTTCGGCTGGAAGGTGCTGCTGCCGATCAACCTGCTCTGGATCCTGGCGCTCTCCGGGCTCCGCTCGATCGACCACTGGCAGACCCGGGACCGGACGATCGCGATCGGCGCGGTGGTGGTCGTGCTGCTGGCCGTGGTGCTGCTCTGGCCGAACCGGAAGCCGCAGCCGCAGCCGACCCTGGAGGAACAGGTCCGCAACCGGCCGCACGGCAGCTTCCCGCTGCCCCCGATGGACCTGCAGGTGCCGCCGAGCCCGCGGCTCACCCGTACGGTCGCCGAGCGGGAGCCGGCCAACATCGGCTCCGGCGCCGGCGCCGACGAGAAGGAGGAGGTGTGACATGAGCGGGATCACGGGCGCGTTCAAGGGGTTCGGGGTCACCTTCTCGCACATGTTCAAGAAGGTGGTCACCACCGACTACCCGTTCAAGCCGCCGGTTTCCGCCCCCCGCTACCACGGGCGGCACATCCTCAACCGGCACCCGGACGGCTTGGAGAAGTGCATCGGCTGCGAGCTGTGCGCCTGGGCCTGCCCGGCGGACGCGATCTACGTCGAGGGCGGCGACAACACCGAGCGGGAGCGGTACTCCCCGGGTGAGCGGTACGCCAGCGTCTACCAGATCAACTACGCCCGGTGCATCTTCTGCGGCCTCTGCATCGAGGCCTGCCCGACCCGGTCGCTCACCATGAGCAACGAGTACGAGCTGGCCCGCGATTCGAGGCAGGACCTGATCTTCACGAAGGAGCAGCTGCTCGCGCCGCTGCTGCCGGGCATGGAGCAGCCGCCCCACCCGATGCGGCTGGGCGAGACCGAGAAGGACTACTACGTCGGCGCGCTGACCAACCCGGGTACCTCCGTCGGAGCCGAACGCGCCCCCTGGTCGCAGGCCCGCACCGCGGACGGCTCCGGTACGACTGGAGAAGCGTCATGAACACGTCTACGGTGCTCGCCGCCGCGGGGGATGTCTCCACCGGCGAGCAGGTGACCTTCTGGATCCTCGCGCCGCTGGCCCTGCTCGGGGCGCTCGGCATGGTCTGGGCCCGCAACGCCGTGCACTCGGCGCTGTGGCTGGTACTGACGATGCTCTGCCTGGGCGTCTTCTACGTGCTGCAGTCCGGGCCGTTCATCGGCATGGTGCAGATCATCGTCTACACCGGCGCGATCATGATGCTCTTCCTCTTCGTGCTGATGCTGGTCGGCCGGGACGCCTCGGACTCGCTGATCGAGACGTTGCGCGGCCAGCGGGTGGCGGCGATCCTGCTCGGGCTGGGCTTCGCGGCGCTGGTCGGCAGCGGGCTCTACCGGGCGCTGGAGGGCCGCACGGCGGCCGGCCTGGAGGCGGCCAACGCCGAGGGGAACGTGCACGGCATCGCCCGGCTGCTCTTCACCAAGTACGTCTTCGCGTTCGAGGTCACCTCGGCGCTGCTGATCACGGCGGCGGTCGGGGCGATGGTGCTGGCGCACATCGAACGGCGCAAGGAGGAGAAGGTCACGCAGCCGAGCCAGATGCGGGCCCGCTTCGCGCCGGGCAACTACCCGGGCCCAAAGCCGGGGCCGGGCGTCTTCGCCACCTCGACCTCGGTGGCGACGCCGGCGCGCCTGCCCGACGGCGGGCTCTCCGAGCGCAGCATCCCCGAGATCCTGCCGCGTCGCGAACTCTCCGAGTCGGAGATCGCGCTGAAGGGAACGGAAAAGTGAGCGCGAGGAGCGAGCGCCGCGAGCCGCGCGAACGAAAGGTGGCTCGGCGATGACGCCTGACTATTACCTGATTCTCGCCTCGGTGCTCTTCACCATCGGCGCGGTCGGTGTGCTCATCCGGCGCAACGCGATCGTCCTGTTCATGTGCATCGAGCTGATGCTCAACGCGGCCAACCTCGCGCTGGTCACGTTCAGCCGGATCAACGGTGACCTCAACGGTCAGATCATGGCGTTCTTCGTCATGGTCGTGGCCGCGGCGGAGGTCGTCGTGGGTCTGGCGATCATCATGTCGATCTTCCGGACTCGACGCTCGGCGAGCGTCGACGACTCCAACCTGCTCAAGTACTAAAGGGGCCCACGAGTGGAAGAGATTCTGTCGAGCGCCCACGCCCTGTCGGCCTCAGCCGTCGCCGGCGTACCGGCGCAGCCGATCGCGGCGGTCGAGTACGCGCCCGCGACCGGACTGCTCAGCACCGTCTGGCTGCTGGTCGCGATCCCGCTGGTCAGCGCGGCGATCCTGCTGGTGCTCGGCCGCCGGGCCGACCGGTGGGGCCACTGGCTGGGTGTGGCCAGCGTCGGGGTGGCCTTCGTGCTCGGCCTGACCTACTTCTTCCAGCTTCGTGGGCTCGAGAACCGGGCGGTCCAGCGGAGC
This sequence comes from Micromonospora sp. NPDC049559, assembly GCF_040676675.1. NCBI lineage: Bacteria > Bacillati > Actinomycetota > Actinomycetes > Micromonosporales > Micromonosporaceae > Micromonospora > Micromonospora sp. NPDC049559. Next base: position 73,071 of record NZ_JBFAPK010000024.1, read on the forward strand.
CTGTGGGAGTTCATCGCGGTCGGCAACCTCAAGGTGGACTTCGGCCTGCTCTTCGATCCGCTGGCCGCCGTCTTCGTACTGCTGATCACGGGCGTGGGTTTCCTGATCCACGTCTACGCCACCGGCTACATGTCGCACGACCCCGGCCGGCGCCGCTTCTTCGGGTACTTCAACCTGTTCGTCGCGGCCATGCTCCTGCTGGTGCTCGGCAACAACTACGTGATGCTCTACGTCGGCTGGGAGGGGGTCGGCCTCGCGTCGTACCTGCTGATCTCCTTCTGGTACGAGCGGCCGTCGGCGGCCACCGCGGGCAAGAAGGCGTTCCTGATGAACCGCGTCGGTGACGCGGGCCTGGCGATCGCCATCTTCATCATGTTCGCGACCCTCGGCACCACCCAGTACGACCAGGTCTTCAGCAGCGTCGAGGGACTGACCGCCGGTACCGTGCTGGTTCTGGGCCTGCTGCTGCTGCTCGGTGCGACCGGCAAGTCCGGCCAGTTCCCGCTCCAGGCGTGGCTGCCGGACGCGATGGAGGGCCCGACCCCGGTCTCCGCGCTGATCCACGCCGCCACGATGGTGACCGCGGGCGTCTACCTGATCGCCCGCTCGAACCCGATCTTCTCGTCGAACGGCACCCTGCAGACCGTGGTGGTCAGCGTCGGCGCGGTCACCCTGCTGATGGGCTGCGTCATCGGCGCCGCGAAGGACGACATCAAGCGGGTGCTGGCCTGGTCGACGGTGAGCCAGATCGGCTACATGTTCCTCGGCGTCGGGCTCGGCGGCGGGGCGTACGCGCTGGCGATCGTGCACCTGCTCGCGCACGGCTTCTTCAAGGCCAACATGTTCCTCGGCGCCGGTTCCGTGATGCACGGGATGAAGGACCAGGTGGACATCCGCCGCTTCGGTGGGCTGGCCAAGCACATGAAGATCACCTGGATCACCTTCGGCCTGGGCTGGCTGGCGATCATCGGCATCCCGCCGCTCTCCGGCTACTTCTCCAAGGAGCCGATCATCGCGGCCGCGTTCGAGCGCGAGGGCTGGACCGCCTGGCTGTACGGCGGTGCCGCGCTGCTCGGCGCCGGACTCACCGCGTTCTACATGACGCGGCTCTTCGTGCTCACCTTCCACGGCCCGGCGCGCTGGACCGAGGACATCCACCACCCGCACGAGTCCCCGCCCGTGATGACCGTACCGCTGATCCTGCTGGCGGCCGGCTCGGTCGCCGCCGGTGGCCTGATGGCCAGCCCCGTGCCGCACTGGCTCACGCCGGTGCTCGGGCACGAGGGCGAGGAGGCGGTCCACCCGGTGCTGTCGCACACGCTGATCACCATCCTCTCCATCGTGGTGACCGTGCTCGGCGCCGGGCTGGCCTGGGCGCTGTTCCGCAACGGCACCGCCATGCAGGAGCAGCCCGCCGGTCCGCTGGTCCGCGCCGCCCGGCGCAACCTCTACACCGACGCCTTCAACGAGGCGGTCTTCGAGAAGCCCGGCATCTTCCTGACGCGGGCGCTGGTCTACCTGGACAACCGGGGCATCGACGGGATCGTCAACGGGCTGGCCGCCGCGGTCGGCGGCGGGTCCGGGCGACTGCGCCGGCTGCAGACCGGCTTCGTCCGGTCGTACGCGATGTCCATGCTCACCGGCGCCCTGCTGGTGGTGGCGGCCTTCCTGGCGGTGCAGATGGGGTGGCTGGCGTGAGAGATACGAGCCGGACCGCCGTCGCCGGCGGATCCCACGACGGAGGCAGGCACGGGTCGCCGGCGGGTGCAGCGTCGCGCGGCCCGCGGTCTGGCGACCCGAAACAGGAGAGGCACGCCGAATAATGTCCGACTTCCCCTTCCTCTCGGTGCTGACCATCGCACCGCTGGTCGGCGCGCTGGTCGTGGCGTTCCTGCCGCGCAGCCGGCCGGAGCTGGCCAAGCGGGTCGCGCTGGTCTGGTCACTGGCCGTCCTGGTGCTGTCCGCCTTCATGTGGGTGGCGTTCAAGGCCGGCGGGGACCGGTTGCAGTTCCGCGAGTCGTACGAGTGGATCCCGCGCTGGGGGGTGAACTTCACCTTCGCGGCGGACGGCATCGCCCTGGTGATGCTGATGCTCATCGCGGTGCTGGTGCCGCTGGTGATCCTGGCCTCGTGGCACGACGCCGACAACTCGAAGCGCTCGGTGCCGGTCTACTTCGCGCTGCTGCTGGTCCTCGAGTGCACGATGATCGGCGTCTTCGCCGCCGCCGACGTCTTCCTCTTCTACGTCTTCTTCGAGGTCATGCTGGTCCCGATGTACTTCCTGATCGGAAGCTACGGCGGCCAGCAGCGCCAGTACGCGGCGGTGAAGTTCTTCCTCTACTCCCTGGTCGGCGGCCTCTTCATGCTGGCCGCGGTGATCGGCCTCTGGGTGGTCGGCGGGAAGACCTTCGACTGGCAGGCGCTGACCCAGATCGACATCTCCACCGGTACGGAGCGCTGGCTCTTCCTCGGCTTCTTCGTCGCCTTCGCGATCAAGGCGCCGTTCTTCCCGTTCCACACCTGGCTACCCGACGCCGGTGGGGCCGCGCCGGCCGGTGCCGCGGCGCTGCTGGTCGGCGTGCTCGACAAGGTCGGCACCTTCGGCATCCTGCGGTACTGCCTGCCGCTCTTCCCCGAGGCGTCGCGCTGGTTCGCCCCGTGGGCGATCGCGCTCGCGGTGATCGGCATCATCTACGCCGCGCTGCTCGCGATCGGGCAGAACGACCTCAAGCGGCTGGTCTCGTACACCTCGATCGCCCACTTCGGCTTCATCGGGGTCGGCATCTTCGCCTTCACCAGCCAGGGCGGCACCGGTGCGGTGCTCTACATGCTCAACCACGGCCTCGCCACCGGCCTGCTCTTCCTGGTGGTCGGCATGCTGGTCGCCCGGCGCGGCTCGGCCCTGGTGGGTGACTTCGGCGGGGCCGGCAAGCTGATGCCGCTGCTGGCCGGCGTCCTCTTCTTCGCCGGTCTCGCCTCGCTGGCGCTGCCCGGTACGGCGCCGTTCATCTCCGAGTTCCTGGTGCTGATTGGTACGTTCACGGTCAACAAGCCGGTCGCCGTGATCGCCACGCTCGGCATCATCCTGGCGGCGGCGTACGTGCTCTGGATGGTGCAGCGCACCACCCAGGGGACGCTCAACCCGGCGCTCACCGAGGTCGAGGCCATGCGCCGGGACCTCAGCCTGCGGGAGAAGGTCGTGGTCGCCCCGCTGATCCTGCTGCTCCTGCTGCTCGGCTTCTACCCGAAGCCGGTCACCGATGTCATCAACCCCGCCGTGCAGGCCACCATGCAGGACGTCGGCAAGTCCGATCCCGCACCGACCGTCGGCACCGTGCAGGAGGCCGCCAAATGAATGAGTTGAAGCTGCCGCAGATCGACTATTCGGCACTCGCTCCGATGCTGATCCTCTTCGGCGCCGCCTGCCTGGGCGTACTCGTCGAGGCGTTCGTACCCCGGCGCCGGCGCCACGTCGTGCAGCTGCTCCTCGGCCTGGCCGCCCTGGTGGCCTCGCTCGTGATGGTCGTGCTGCACGCCGACGACCGGCTGCTCACCGCCGGCCAGGCGGTCGCCATCGACGGGCCCACGCTCTTCCTCCAGGGCGGCATCCTGGTCCTCGCGATCGTGGCGCTGCTGCTGATCGGCGAGCGTTCGGTCGAGCGCGGCGGCGCCTTCGTGGCGCACGCCGCGGTCGTCGCCGGGTCCACCGAGGACCGCGCGCAGGCCGAGCGGCAGGGCGGGGCCACCGAGGTGTACCCGCTGACGATGTTCGCGGTCGCCGGCATGCTGCTCTTCGTCGCCGCGAACGACCTGCTGACGATGTTCATCGCGTTGGAGGTCTTCTCGCTGCCGCTCTACCTGCTCTGCGCGCTGGCCCGCCGCCGGCGGCTGCTGAGCCAGGAGGCCGCGCTCAAGTACTTCATGCTCGGCGCGTACGCCTCCGCGTTCTTCCTCTTCGGCGTGGCCCTGATCTACGGCTTCACGGTGAACGTCAACGCCGGCTCCGGCGGGGTCGAGTTCGCGACCATCCACGCGGCGGTCGTGCAGAACTCGGCGACCAGCCCGGTGCTGCTCTACGCGGGCATCGCGATGCTCTCGATCGGGCTGCTCTTCAAGGCCGCGGCGGCGCCGTTCCACGTCTGGACGCCCGACGTCTACCAGGGCGCGCCCACCCCGATCACCGGCTTCATGGCGGCCTGCACCAAGGTCGCGGCCTTCGGCGGGCTGCTGCGCGTGCTCTATGTCGCGATCTCCGGTGCCGCCTGGGACTTCACCCCGGTGCTCGGCGGCGTCGCGGTGCTCACCATGCTGGTCGGCGCGGTGCTCGCGGTCACCCAGACCGACATCAAGCGGCTGCTGGCGTACTCGTCGGTGGCGAACGCCGGCTACCTGCTGGTCGGGGTGCTGGCCCTGAACAAGGACGGCCTCTCCAGCACCATGTTCTACCTGGTGTCGTACGGCTTCACGGTGATCGCGGCGTTCGCCGTGGTGACCCTGGTGCGGGACGCCGACGGGGAGGCCACCCACCTGTCCCGCTGGGCGGGCCTGGGGCGGCGTTCCCCGCTCTACGCCGGTCTGTTCACCTTCATCCTGCTCGCCTTCGCCGGCATCCCGCTCACCAGCGGCTTCACCAGCAAGTTCGCGGTCTTCGGGGCGGCGCTGGACGGCGGGCAGAGCTGGCTGGTGATCGCCGGTGTGGTGACGAGCATGATCCTCGCCTTCCCGTACCTGCGGGTGGTGGTCATGATGTGGCTCTCCGAGCCCGGCGACTCGACCCCCGCCGTGACGGTACCGGGCGGCCTCACCGCCGCCGCGCTCATGATCGGCGTGGTCGCCACGCTGGTCCTGGGGGTGGCGCCGGCGCCGCTGCTGGACCTCGCCAACGGCGCCGCCGAATTCGTGCGATGACGGTCGGCGCCCCTCTTCCGCCCCGGGGCGCCGGCCAGCCACCCCCACCAGGGCTGGTTGGGCCGGTGTGGCATGGTTGAAAGCGTGGGGAGACCGGCTGAGAGCCTGAGCGGGATCGGACTCGACTTCGTCGACGAGCGCGTCGAGGCATCGGCGACGAGCGTGCTGACGGCGGTCGAGTCCGAACTGCGGACGTGCGTGACGAGTGCGGACCCGTTCGTCACCGAGGCGGCCCGGCACCTGCTGGAGGCGGGCGGCAAGCGGTTCCGTCCACTGCTGGTGGCGCTGGGTGCACAGTTCGGTGACCCCGAGTCACCGCTGGTGGTACCGGCGGCGGTGGTGATGGAACTCACCCACCTCGCCACCCTCTACCACGACGACGTGATGGACGAGGCGGCGGTGCGGCGGGGGGCACCGAGCGCCAACTCGCGCTGGACCAATTCGGTCGCCATCCTGGTCGGGGACTACCTCTTCGCCCGCGCCGCCGACCTGGCGGCCAGCCTCGGTACGGAGGCCGTCCGGCTCCAGGCGCGGACCTTCGCCCGGCTGGTGCACGGCCAGATCGCCGAGACGATCGGGCCCCGGCCCGGTGACGACCCGGTCGAGCACTACCTGCACGTGCTCTCCGAGAAGACCGGCTCGCTGATCGCCACCTCGGCGCGGTTCGGCGGCATGTTCGGCGGCGCCGCGCCGGAGCACGTCGGGGCGCTCGCCGGGTACGGCGAGGTCATCGGCATCGCGTTCCAGCTCTCGGACGACCTGCTCGACATCGCCTCCGAGTCGGTGCAGTCGGGCAAGACCCCCGGCACCGACCTGCGGGAGGGCGTACCGACGCTGCCGGTGCTCTACGCGCTGGCCTCGGACGACTCCGACGCGGCCTCGGTACGGCTGCGGGAGATCCTCTCCCTCGGCCCGGTCACCGACGACGACCTGCACGCCGAGGCGCTCGGGCTGCTGCGCGAGTCGCCGGCGCTGAAGCGGGCCCGGGAGACGGTGCGCTCGTACGCCGAGGACGCGCGGGAGCGGCTGTCGCCGCTGCCGGACACGGCCCCGCGCCGCGCGCTGGAATCGCTCTGCGACTTCATCGCCGACCGGACCAGCTGACCTCTCCGGATGCCGACCGGCGCGGTGGATCGCCAAGCCGAACGGGCCGAGCTGCACCGGCTCTGCGTCGACCGGCTCGGCGCGTACGCCGGTCCGCGGTTCGCGGCCATGGCCCGGCCCGGATTCCGGCTCGAACCGGCCGACGACGACGGCGCGAGCGCCGACCGGTGCTGGCTCGGCGGTCCGGCGCTGCTCGAACCGGGCACGCCCTGGCCGGAGTGCGCCGGGATCCCGCTCAGCCCGCTCGCCGTCCTCGACACCGACCTGCTCGCCCCCTGGCTCGGTACGGAGTTGCCGGGGCGGCCCGGGCTGCTCAACTTCTTCGTCTTCGCGCCGGAGCTGCCGTACGAGGCGGTACGGCACGTGCGGCTCGACGATCCGGTGAGCTGGCGGGTGCTGCCGGCGGATCCGGCGCGGGCGGTGCCGGTCGGCGCCCCGGAGCCCGCGGCGACCTTCCCGATGGCCCGGCTGCGCGCCGAGCCGGTGCTCACCCTCCCGGACCAGTGGGAGTACGCCGTCGACGCGCTCGACTTCGGCCCGGATGAGCCGGACCGGATACCGGCGCTGGAGGTCGGCCCGGTCGTCGAGGCGTGGGCCGAGCGGGTCGGCGCGCGGCACCAGGCGTTCGGCTGGCCGGCGCTGGAGAGCACCACCCCGATCGTGCCGGCCGGGGAGGCGTACACCTGCCTGCTCAAGGTGCTGGACCATCCGGGGAATCCGCCGGTGGTGTACTTCACGATCCCCACCGAGGCGCTGCGGGCCGGCGACCTCGCCCGGGCCCGGGTGACGTACGAGACCTTCTGACCCGACCCGCCCGCCCGGGCGAGATCCGCCCCTACTCCGCGGTCGCACCGAGGTTGCCGGTGAAGACGCTGGCGGCGAGGCTGCCGCCCTGGAAGTCGACGCTGGAAGCGCCGCCGAAGACGTTGCCCGAGATGATCGCCGAGGCGGCCGTACCGACGACCAGGCGGCCGGAGCCGGAGCCGGCCAGGTGGTTGCCGAGGAAGCGGTTGCCGGTCGCGTCGAACCTGCCGACGGTCGGCGCGCCGGTGGCCATAAACCGGTTGCCCTGGATCAGGCAGGCGTTGGTGACCTGGAACGCGACGGCGGTGCCCGGGTAGAGGGTGCTGCCCAGCAGCGAGAGCCGGGCCGCCGAGGTGGTCATGCCCACGACGAGGTTGCTGGCGCACTCCGTGACGTGCACGCCGGCCAGGGTCACGTCGGCGCCGCCGACCAGGATCGCGGTGCTGGCGGTGTTCCGGTGCGCGAACGACCCGTCCCGGACGGTGTTCGCCGGGCCCTCGCAGTGGATCGCGTGGCCGTCGCCGGCGGCGCCGGTCGTCGCCCCGAACCGGAAGTCCTCCACCATGCAGCGCTGCACGGCGGCGCCGAACCAGATCATCTTGCGGATGCTGTTGCCGCCGCGGACGGAGCGCACCACGCTGTCCTGGACCGTCCGGGTGAACACCACGAAGGCTCCGGCCTGCCGGTTCCCGTTCTCGTCGAGGTTGCCGGTGACGTCGCCGAAGTCGAGGTTCGCCAGCGTCACCCGCCGGGCGTTGGAGACCACCGCGTAGCTGTACCCGGACGCGGCGCACGAGACGGTGTCGAAGGTGAGGTTGGTCATGTCGGCGCCGAACCTGTCGACCGCGACCACGCCGTTCGAATAGGTGAGACCGGCGGTCTGCCCCTCGACGCTGATCGCGGCGGCCTGGCTGTACCGCTCCTGGGCGCTCGCCTCGACGGTGACGTCCCGGACGTGGCTGTCGTGGCAGTGGTACTGGCAGGTCACCGCCTTGCGGCCGATCCGGGAGAAGTACATGTCGTCGACCCGGACGTCGCGGGCGAAGGACATGCCGAGGCCGTTGTTGTTGACGCTGTTGCGGGTGTCGAGGTGCAGCCCGGAGACGCGTACGCCCCGGACGGTGCGCGCCGGGTCGCCGTCGGGGCGGGTCGGCGGCTCGCCCGAGATGCCGATGAGCTGCCCGACGCCGGTGGCGATCGAGGTCAGCACGATCTTCGACTCGTAACCGTCGCCGTACCAGGTGGTGCCGTCGCGCTTGAGCAGGATCGACTTCTCGACCCGGTACGCGTGCGGCGTGGCCGGTACGTGGATCACCCGGTCCAGTTCGGCGGCGGCGAGGAACGCGGCCGTGTCGTCGTTGCTCGGGTCGATCGGGGTCGTGGCCTCGTCGTAGTTGCCCTTCGCGCCGAGGGCCCGGACGGAGACCACCTCGTCGGCGATCTCCCACCAGGCGCCGCCGGCGGTGCTGAGGTGCCACGCCCTCGGCGGCACCGGTTCCTCGGCGAGCCGGCGGTAGAGGGCGCCACCGCCGTCACCGGGCGCCGCGTAGCCGGCCGTACGGATGGCGGCCACCTCGGCCGGTACCGTGCTCGTGGGCGCGTCGGCGCGGCTCGCCAGCTCCAGCACCGTGTCGCCGGCCGCTACCGCCTGGGCGGGCGCCGCCGAGGCCGGTCCGGCGGGCGCCAGGTAGGTGCCGGCGGTACCGGTGCCGACCGCACCGAGCAACATCCGCCGCGACAGCGCGGGCTTGGACACGTCGGCTCCCATCCCGCCGGTACGCCCGGCGCTCTGCTCGTCGGCGGCCGGTGCGGCACGCTCGTCCGCACCCGGCGGGCTGGTTGGGCCTCGTCCGGACCGGTGACTGTGGAGGCTACCGGGCGCGGGTTACGCGGGAGTGCCGCAGCAGCATCCGCCGCCCGGCCAACATGCATCCGGCGGCCAGCACCATCGCCACGGCGGCGCTGCACCACATGGCCGGATAGCTGGCGTGGCCCGCGACCGCGCCGAGCGCGAGGGGACCGGCGCAGCCGCCGGCGTAGACGCCGGTCTGGGTGATCGAGGTGGCGGCGGCCGGCGCCTGCGGGTGCAGGCGTACCACGGCGAACGTCATCAGGCCGGGCCAGGCCCAGCCGAGCCCGAAGCCGAGCGTCACGCCGGCGACGAGCGGCGCCGGCCCGGTCAGCGCCAGCAGGCCGAGCCCGGCGGCGCCGACCACGAGCATGCCGGCGATGGTGGCGACGTGACCGCCGGAGCGCCGGTCGGCGAGCCAGCCGGAGAGGACCCGGGCGAGGGCGCAGATGGCGCTGCCGAAGGTGAGGGTGAGCCCGGCCAGGCCGGGCGAGAGCCCGCGCGCGGCGGCCGAGTCGACCAGGAAGGTGCCGAGCGCGTTGGCGGCCCCGGCGGCGAGCGTGGCGGCGATTCCGATCACGACCAGGGCGAGGGTGGCGCGCTCGCCGTCCGCGCCGTCGGCGCGGCGGCTGCCGCGCCCGTCGGAGGGTACGACCAGCAGGGCGGCCAGCGCGGCGCCGGCCGCGGCCACGAACGCCCAGCGCCAGCCGGCGGTGAGCGCGACGGCCGGTACGGCGGCCCCGGCGAGCAGCGTCGAGATCGGGATGGCGGCCTGTTTGAACCCGAACGACAGTCCCTGCCGTCCGGCCGGTACGTGCCGGGCGAGCGCCGTGTTGCTGGCGAGCTGCCCGGCGGCGTTGGCGGCGGCGCCGACCGCCAGCAGCGCGACCAGGGCGGCGTAGGAGTGGGCGAGCACGGCGATGGCGAGCATCGACGCGGCGGCGAGCAGCACCGCGCAGCGGGCGACCCAGGCCGGACCGTACCGCTCGACCAGGGCACCGGTGGGGAGCGAGGCGAGCGCGCTCACGCCGAAGTAGACGGAGACCGCCAGGCCCAGCCCGGCGGGATCGAAGTGGAGTTCGGCACCCATCTGCACGGCGAGCCCGCCCACCAGGAAGACGGGCAGGACGGAGGCGATCGTGGTGGCGGTGGCGCCGAGCGCGGTACGTACGGGGTGGCTGGGGGTGGCGGCCCGGGGTGGGTCGAGCGCTATCTCGGTCATTTCCGACGAGCCTACGCGACTCACCCTTATGAACCGACCGTGTCTGTCGGTGCACGCGCTGTGGCCGAAGATCTGGCATCCTCGATCCGGGCGGGCATTTCCCTGACGCCCGGTTTTTCATATGGTGTAAGTCCCCGGTGGCGGAGGTGGTTGTGCGCGACCCTCTGGCGGAACCTTCGGACCTGATCCGTAGCGTGTCGCGTGCGCTACGCGTCCTCGAAGCGGTCGGGCGTGCCCCGAAGGGCCTGACCGTGAAGCAGATAGCGCGGCGCTGCGAGCTGACCGTGGCCACCACGTACCACCTGGTGCGCACGCTCGCCTACGAGGGCTACGTGATCCGGCGCGAGGACGGTACCTACATCGTCGGGTTGGAGGTCGCCGACCGGTACCGCGAACTCGTCACGGCCTTCCGCGGGCCACCCGCGGTCGGCGAGTCGCTGCGGCGGGCCGCGGTGGACACCGGCTACAGCCACTACCTCGGGCGCTTCGTCGGCGGCCAGGTGGCGATCACGGCGCTGGCCGAGGGGTCGCGTTCGCCGTACCTGGAGGACCTCGTACCGGGATTCGACGAGGGGGCGCACGCCACGGCCCTCGGCAAGGCGCTGCTCGCCACGCTCACGCCGGAGCAGCGGTTCCGCTACCTCCGCGAGTACGGTATGCGCCCCTTCACGTCGGCGACGCTGGTCGCCCCCGACGCCTTCGAGGCCGACCTCGCGGCCGGCGACCGGCGCGGCATGCACCTGGAGCTCGGCCAGTTCCGGCAGGGCGTGGCCTGCGCGGCGGTGCTCGTGACGCCCGACAAGGACATGGAGCGGCGGGTCGTGCTCGCCTGCGCGCTGCCGGCGGCGGAGATGATGACCTCCGCGCGCGTGGTGCGCGCGCGCCTGCTGACGGTGGCCCGCGCGGTCGCCGAGGGGATAGCCAGCGACGCCTGAGCCCGCCCGGGTACGGGGCCCGGGAACAGCGGTGGGAAACGGCCGGGGCCGGCCACGCGGGTTGCGTGGCCGGCCCCGGCGGGGCGTCCCGGCGTGACCCTCGCCGGGCGTCCGGCTCAGCTGCCGACGGCGCCGCCGTCCAGCCGCCAGGTGACCACCACACCCGGCTTGGCGAAGTCGCCGTCGGGCCAGTTGGAGGCCGGGTTTTCGAGCGTCGCACCGGAGATCTCGCCCGGGTGCTGTACCGCGACGAAGACCGACCGGTTGTCCTCGCTGATGAACGGGCCGCAGGTCTCGGCGCCGAGCGGTACGGTCAGGAACTGCTTGAGGTGCCCGCGCTCCGGTCCCTCCACGGCGGTGGCGAAGAGCCCGTCGTTGCTGCCGAGCGCGTTGCCGTCGGTGGAGATCCAGAGGTTGCCGGCGCCGTCGAAGGCCACGTTGTCCGGGCAGGAGATCGGCGAGACCTTGGACTTGTCGTACCCGGCGAAGAAGGTCGACGGGTCCGTCGGGTCGCCGCAGACGATCGGCAGCGACCAGGCGAAGGTCTCCGAGGTGTGGTCGCCCCGGTCCTCCACCACCTCCAGGATCTGCCCGTGCTTGTTGGCGTTGCGCGGGTTCGCCTCGTCCGGCTTCGGGTTGCTGCCCACGCCCCGGTTGGTGTTGTTGGTCAGCGCCACGTAGATCTTGCCGGTGACCTTGCTCGGCTCGACGTCCTCCGGCCGGTCCATCTTGGTCGCGCCGACCGCGTCACCGGCGAGCCGGGTGAAGGTGAGCACGTCGGCGGCGGTCATGCCCGGCACGTACGACGTGTTGCCCCGGACCAGCTTGATCCAGCGCCCGCGCCCGTTGAACGCCCCGTCGGCGGGGAGCTTGCCCGAACCGTCGATCTCGTCGGCGCTGGTGTAGTCCAGCTTCGCCACGTAGAGCGTGCCCGACTCCAGCAGGGTCAGGTTGTGGCGGCGGGCCGCGGCCGAGTCGCCCTTCATGTACTTGTTCTCGGAGACGAACTTGTACAGGTAGTCGAAGCGCTCGTCGTCGCCCATGTACGCCACCACGTGGCCGTCCTTGGCGATGATGACGTTCGCGCCCTCGTGCTTGAGTCGGCCCATCGCGGTGTGCTTGCGCGGCCGGGAGTCCGGGTCGAACGGGTCCACCTCGACGACCCAGCCGAAGCGGTGCGCCTCGTTCGGGTTCTTGGCCAGGTCGAAGCGCTCGTCCACCCGGTCCCACCTGCGGCTGCCGCTCGGGTAGCGCACGTCGGTGGGGATGCCGTAGCGGGCCAGCTTCGGCTTCAGCTCGGCCGGGGCGCCGTCGCCGCCCACGAAGTACTGATTGAAGTTCTCCTCGCCGGAGAGCACGGTGCCCCACGGGGTGATCCCGCCCGAGCAGTTGTTCAGCGTGCCGACGACGGTACGGCCCTTCGGGTCCGCCTTCGTCTTGAGCCAGGCCGAGCCGGCCGCCGGTCCGGTCACGTCGAACCGGGTCTCCAGCGCGGTGATCCGCCGGTTGTACGGCCGGCGGCCGTCGCGTACCGGCTCCCACGCGCCGGTGTCGCCGACCCGCTCCAACTCGACCACCGAGAGGCCGTGCGCGGCGATCGCGGCCCGCACCTGCTCCGGCGTGAGCGCGTCCAGGCTGGTGAAGCCCGGGAACATCAGCTCCTCGTTGGTGTACTCGTGGTTCACCACGAGCAGCGCCCGCCGACCCTTGCGGTCCAGCGGCAGTACGCCGACGAAGTCGTTGTTGTAGCCGAACTGCTTCGACTGCCGGGCCGCGGTCTGGTTGTGCACGTCCAGCGCCGGCGCGCCGGGCACCACCGGGTCGCCCCAGCGGATGACCACCGCGTGGTCGTACCCGTTCGGTACGACAAGGGTGTCGAGCTTGTTCGGCGGGATCGGCTTGAAGGTGAGCGCGCCGTTGTTCGACGGCGGACGCTTGGCGGTGAAGTCGTCGATCTCCGGGAGGGCCGGCACGCCGCCGTCGCCGGGGGCCGCCAGCGCCGGAGCGGTGGAACCGAGCGCGCCGGCCACGCCGAGCACCAGGGCGCCGACCGCGCCCGCGCGGACGACGCCGCGCCGGGACACCTCGGCGTTCACCACGTCACCGAAGTACGGGTTCTCCGACTCGTTCGGCACCGGGTGGTCGCAGGCGTTGCCGCAGCGGTACAGACAGGTCATCGCGCTACGCCCCCCGTGGCCGGCGGGGCCCAGCAGGGGGAGCAGCCGGGGTCGGTCGCTCATCTGGGAGTGCCTCCTCGTTGATTTGTGCACATATCGTCGGACCTGCGCCGGTCAGGCGCGGACGGGCGCGAGTGTGTGCTCCGGGACCGTAAGAGCGCCCGATGAGCGGATCCGGGCCGGACGGTGAACCAGAGGTGAACAGCGGCAGCCCCGAGAGCCTGTCGGTACGACCGGCCAGCGAATTTGAACCGGCTGGCCAGCGGCTGCGTACCACCGATTGCCGAAGGGAGGCTGGCCATCACCGATCAGGACGACCTGCTTCGCGCCCTGCACGACGAACACGCCGACGCGCTCTACGCGCACGCGCTGCGGTTGGTGCAGGGCGACCGGCAGCGCGCCGAGGATCTGGTGCAGGAGACGCTGCTGCGGGCCTGGCGGCACCCCGAGGCACTCGACCCGCGGCGCGGGTCGGTACGCGCCTGGCTCTTCACCACCGCGCGTAACCTCGCGATCGACGCCTGGCGGCGGCGCAGCGCCCGGGTCGGTGAGGTGATCACCGACGAGTTGCCCGAGCTGCCCCACGCGGTCGACGAGGCGGACCGGGCCGTGGAGGCGTGGACCGTCGCCGAGGCGCTCGTCCGGCTCAGCCCGCAGCACCGGGAGGTCCTGGTGGAATGCTTCTACCAGGGCCGATCCGTGGGGGAGGCCGCCGCCCGGCTGGGCGTACCGCCAGGCACGATCAAGTCCCGCACCCACTACGCCCTGCGTTCACTGCGGTTGGTGCTGGCCGAGATGGGGGTGACCAGATGACCTGCGAATTCGCGCACGACGACGGCGCGTACGTGCTCGGCGCCCTGGCACCCGCCGAACGCGCCGCCTACGAACGGCACCTCGCCACCTGCCCGGCCTGCCGGGAGGCGGTCGCCGAGATCGCCGTGCTGCCGGGCCTGCTGGGGCGGCTCGACGCCGCCGGGCTGGAGCAGATCACCCCGCCGGCTGCCGCCGCGTCCCGGCTCCCCGCGCTGCTGGACGCCGCCCGCCGTGAGCGCCACCGGCAGCGCCGGCGCGGTCGCCTGCGGTACGCCACCGGGCTGCTCGCCGCCGCCTGCCTGGCCCTGGTCGTCGGGCTCGGCGCCGACCGGCTCTGGGGCGGGTCGCCGCCGCCCCGCGATCCCGGGGTGCCGATGGCCGCGATGCGCTCGGCGCAGACCGGGGCGCCCGTCAGCGCCGAGATCGGGCTGGAGAGCACCAACTGGGGCACCCGGGTCACCATGCACTGCCAGTACCAGCAGTCCGGCCGGTACGCGAAGTCGTACACGGTGCGGCTGGTGGCGTACGGGCCGGACGACGCGACCGAACAGGTCGGCTCCTGGCTCGCCGGCCCGAGCCACGACGTGACCTTCACGGGCGTGACCCGCTTCACCACCGGCGAACTGGTCCGGCTCGCGTTGGTCCGCCCCGACGGCACCGCCCTGCTCACCTACGACGTGCAGTAGCCAGAAACCCGGCCCGCCCGCGCCCGAGCACACGCGGGCGAAGCCCGTCGTGCGCGCAGGACGCCTCAGCGAGTGCGCGTAGCGGCGCCGGCGTCGTCCTGCAGCCGAGGAGCGCGCCGCGAAGCGGTCGCGCCCCGCAGGCGAAGGACGATCGCCTCTCAGGCGCCGCGAAGCGCGCGAGCGCGCGGGATCACGCCACCGCCGCCGGCTCCGGGGTGGCGGCGAGCAGGGCGGCGCGGGCCTGCCGGCGGGCGTGCCGGATCGCGTCCGCCGTGAAGATGACCAGCGCCAGCCAGACCAGCGCGAAACCGCCGAGCCGGGCGGCCGGCATCGGTTCGTGGAAGATCAGTACGCCGCTGCCGAACTGCAGGATCGGGGCGATGTACTGCACGATGCCGAGCCCGGTCAGCGGGATGCGGTTGGCGGCGCCGGCGAAGAGGAGCAGCGGGATGGCGGTCGCGGCCCCGGCGACGAGGAGCAGCAGCGTGTGGCCGGTCGACACCCGGCCGAAGGTGGACTCGCCGCGCCAGGTGAGCCAGCCGAGGTAGGCCAGCGCGGGCAGGCTCAGCACCGCCGACTCGACGAAGAGCCCCTCCGCGGCCGGCAGGCCGAGCCGCTTCTTCGCCAGCCCGTACCCGCCGAAGCTCAGCGCCAGGGTGAACGCCAGGTACGGCAGCCGCCCGTAGTCCACGGCCAGTACCGCCACCGCCACGGTACCGATGCCGAGCGCGATCCACTGGGGCGCCCGCAGCCGCTCGCGCAGCACGGTGACGCCGAGCAGGATGACGACCAGCGGGTTGATGAAGTAGCCGAGGGCGGTCTCCACCACCCGGGCCGAGTTGACCCCGTAGATGTACGCGCCCCAGTTGACCGCGATCAACGCCGCGGCCAGGGTGATGCCGGCGAGGGACTTCGGGCGGCGCAGCAGGCCGCGCAGGAAGCCCCAGTTGCGCATGGCGGCGAGGACCAGCGCCACGAAGGCGACCGACCAGACGACCCGGTGCGCGAGGATCTCCACCGCGCCGGCCGGCCGGAGCAGCTTGATGTAGATCGGGAAGAAGCCCCAGAGCAGGTAGGCGCCGATCCCGTACAGATATCCCCGGCGGAGCTGGCTCATGCGCTCACCGTAAGGGCTTTAGGCGGGTTGATCCCTTTCTCGTGAGGAGGTTCACCCGTGTCCCGCCGTCGCCTGGCCGCGCCGGTCCGGTCAGTACCGGGTCGGCGGGCCGACCAGCTGGGATTCGATCGGGGTCGCCGAGAGCAGGGCCCAGCGCAGCGCCCGCCGGTTGACCACGCCCACCATGTCGTCGCGGATCCGGGTCAACCACTCCGCCGAGTCCCCGAGGCCGAGCGCGGTACCGGCCAGCGCCGCCTCGTCCGGGCGCAGCGGCTGGAGCACCACCAGGTCGGCGCGGGAGAGCGCGTCGACGTCGACGGTGGCCAGCTCGTCCCGGACCACGAGGCTGGCATACCAGCCGGGTCCGGGCTGGGTGTCCGCGGCGACCGGTCCCGTGTCCACGACGACCAGCAGCGGCTGCAACGGGGTGCCGGGCGGGCCGCCGATCGGCCGCCCCGGCGGCACCATCGGGATCACCTGGCCGGGCGTGCTGACGCCCCGGATGAAGGGCTCCCACGCCTGCGGCCGGGCGGTCTGCACGACGACCCGGGCGCCCAGCGCCATCGCCCGCAACGCGACGAGCTGCGCGGCCCGTACCCCGCCGATCAGCATCAGCCGGGTCGCCTCGGCCCGGAACAGGCGCGCGGTGACCGGCGCGCCGTGCCGGTTCGCACCGATCATCAACCCGGCGGTGCCGATCGGCAGCTCCAGCGTCTCCAGCACGGCGGTCGGCAGCGACACCCGCGCGGACCGCGCCGCCGGACCCGGTTCCACCACGCCGAGCGGCAGGGTGGCGGTGAACCCCTCCAACTGCTCGCCGTCCAGCCGCCGGGCCTGGGCGCGTTCCGCGTTCACCAGCCGGCGCAGCGCCTGCACCGCGCTGGAGATCCCGGCCGCGTTGCCGGCCGCCAGCCGTACCGCCAGGTCCACCGGCACCGAGGCGGTGCCGGCGGCCGGCCACGGCCCGGCGCTCACCGAGACCGTGGTCGCCGTTGCGGGCAGGGCGAGCAGGCGCGGAATCAGCCGGCGGGCCGTCTCCACCCGCAGGTCGGGCCAGCGGCGCAGCCGGAAGGTGGTCTGCAGCAACCCGCCGAGCTGCACGGCCTGCCAGGACTCCCGCGCCGGTTGCGCGCCGTCGTGGTGCGCCATCTCGGTCAGTACCCGCAGCGCGGCGCTCTCGCCGAGCGGCCGGGCCGGCAGCGGGGCGAGCCGCCGGCGCACCTTGCGCACGGCGCTGGAGAGCGCGCGGCGCAGGTCCTCCTCGGACCAGCCCTCGGCCCGCAGCACCCGGATGGTGAGCACCGCCCGCTCGTGGCCGAGCAGCCGCCCGTCGGTGAGCTGCCGGTACGAGGTGGCCGAGGTGCCGCCGCCCGCGCTGAGCGCCGGCGCGGGGGCGCCGCTCAGCAGGAGCTGGACCCGCATCGGCGGGGCCTCCACGCTCGGCGCCGGCAGCAGACTCGCGGGCGAGGGGATCGACAGGGCGGCGTCGGCGAGCAGGCCGGTCGGGTCGCCGAGTTCGAGCACCGCGGTCAGGCCGTAGCCGTCGGCGATCACGGCCGCCGCGTCGCCGGCCAGGTCGGCCGGGGCGACCACCGCGCCCGGCAGCAGCAGGTCCAGCAGCGCGGACGGCTCGGCGCCGGCCGGCAGGGCACGCCGCCGGGACAGGTACCGCGACCCGATCCCGATCCACTCGTACAGCCAACGCCGGCGCAGCCGCAGCCAGGCGAGCAGGACCAGGGCGGCGCCGACGACCACGGCCCCGATCACGGCGATCGGCCCGTGCCCGAGGGAGGCGAGCAGCAGCGCGAGCGCCGCCTGCGCCGCCACGATCTGCCCGGCGCGTACGCCCCGCGGTGGCCGGCGGACCGGTGGCGCGGCCGGTGCCGCCGGTGCCGTCCGTTGTGGACGTACGTCACCGTCGCGTACCGGGTTGCCCGCCATGCTCACCGTCACCGCGCTAGCCTCCCCTGCCTGGTTCGCCTCGGGCAGCGGGAGCGGGCGCGGTGAGCGCGTGCCCCCGTAACTCGCCGAGGGGCCTATCGTATGGGCCGGACCGATCGGGGAGGGGGCCGGATGCCGTCGCGGCAGGACCAGCTGCATTCGTACCAGTTCATGGTCCAGCGTGTGGTGGCCGCGCTGGTGATGCGGGAGACCGACCCGGCGCAGTCGCCGTTCCGCCGGGCCGCGGGCGCGACGCTGGCCAGCGTGCTGATCGCGGCGATCGCCCTCGGCGCGACGGTGGTGTACGGCGTCATCGTCGGCGGCGGCGGCAAGGGCTGGCGCGACCCGCACGCGGTGATCGTGGAGAAGGAGTCGGGCGCCCGCTACGTCTACCTCGACGAGAAGCTGCACCTTGTGCTCAACTACGCCTCCGCGCTCCTGATCGTGAAGTCCGAGACGCCGAAGACGGTGCTGGTCTCCCGCAAGTCCATCGAGGGGGTGCCGCGCGGCACCCCGCTGGGGATCGCGGACGCGCCCGACTCGCTGCCGGCCGCTGCCCGGCTCACCGACGCGCCCTGGACGATCTGCTCGATGCTGATGCCCGACGGCACCAGGCAGGCGCCCCGGTCGGCCCTGCTGGTCGGGGCCGGGGTCTCCGGCGGTGCCCCGCTGGGCGACAACGGCGTGCTCGCCAAGCACCCGGACGGCAGCCTGCACCTGATCTGGCACAACCGCCGGCACCTGATCCGGGACCCGGGCAACGTACTCTCCGCGCTGACCTGGACCAGCGAGCGGCCCGTACCGATGGCGCCGGCGCTGCTCAACGCGCTGCCGGTCGGGGCGGACCTGGCGCCGATCGAGATCGCCGACCGGGGCGAGAACTCGGTGAGGGTACCGGACGCGAAGATCGGCGAGGTCTTCGTGGTGGCGAGCCAGGGCGGTGGCCGGCAGTACGCGGTGGCCAAGCGGGACGGGCTCGCCGGGATCACCGAGGTCCAGGCGAACCTCCTGCTGACCGAGTCCGACCAGCGGGAACCGACCACCCTGAGCCAGGGCAGGTTCGCGAGCATCCCGAAGCTGCCCGACCTGCTGAACACCGACGCGGCGGCCCCGCCCGCCACCACGCCGAAGCTGGTACAGGCCGACGGCGGCGCGGTCTGCGGGCAGGTCAAGGACGACGGCGGGGTCACCGAGGTGCGCACCGGCGCGGCCGTGCCGCAGGTCGCCGACGTGGCCCGTACCGGCGCGCGCTCGGTGCAGGGCGGGGCGCTGGCCGACCACATCGTGGTGCAGGCCGGCCGCGGCGCGCTGGTCGAGGCGGCGGCGGCGCCCGGAGCCACCGGCGGGGCCATCTCCGTCGTCACCGACCTGGGTCGGCGACACGCGGTCAGCAACACGGAGGTGCTCGGCTGGCTGGGCTACCGCGGGGTCAAGCCGGTACGCATGCCGGCGAACCTGGTGGCGCTGATCCCGGTGGGCCGGGCCCTCGACCCGGAGGCGGCGCGCGCCCCCGCCTCCCAGGAGTGACGGGCGCCCGACTTGTCCACAGGTGGGTGGTCGGGTCTACCGTCGCTGGTCGCCGTTAGCTACCGTCAGCGACGGAGTTTTTGGTGACCTTGTGCGATCCCGCCCCGCGGCGCGGATCGCGACCGGGCCGTCCAGAGTGGTCGGCCCGGACGGGTAGGAACAACAACGGATCGGGGTGAGTTCCGAGGTGTCGCAGCAGACGCAGGCACAAGCAGCCGTGATGACGCAGACCGCCGACAAGTTCGAGCGGGTCAACGAGGGGCTGCAAAACATGCTCAACAACCTGATGGGCGAGCTGGAGGGCCTGCGCCAGACCTGGCAGGGTGCGGGTGGTCGGTCGTTCGAGCAGGTCAAGGTGCAGTGGCAGGAGGACCAGCAGAAGCTGAACCGCGCGCTGAGCGAGACGGCGAGCGCGATCCGCACCTCCGGCCAGCAGTACGACGCGTCCGACAGCGAGGCGGGCAACCGCGTCGCCTCCACCAACCGCGGCATCAACCTGCCGCTCTGAGCCCTCTGGGGAGGATCATCCGATGAGCGACATCCTTGTCGTCAATTTCGCCTCGCTGCAGAAGGCGAGCGAGGACATCCAGCGCGCGCTGAACGCCCTGCAGGGGCAGCTCACGCAGCTCGACGACGACGCCCGCCCGCTGGTGCAGACCTGGGAGGGTGAGGCGCAGCAGGCGTACGACCAGCGCCAGCGGCAGTGGACCTCCGCCTCGCAGGACCTGCAGACCATGCTGCAGGACATCAAGCGGGCGGTCGACGAGTCCGCCGCGGACTACCTGCACACCGAGAAGAAGAACACCGGGCTGTTCCAGTAGCCCCGGGGCGCGATCCCCGTCCAAGGGCCTGTCGCCGTGCCTCCCCTCGCGGGGCACGCCGGCAGGCCCTTCGGGTGCGGGCCTCCTTTGCGGGCTTCCTGAGTGAGAGCCGCCGCAGGCCCTCGGGGTGAGCCGCCTCAGGCCGGCTCGGCGGGGCGCCAGCGCCGGCGGGCGCCACGGGGCAGCACCACGGCGAGCAGCACGGCCAGCACGGCGATGCCGCCGGCCACCCCGGCCAGCCAGAGCGACCGCTCGCGGGCCGCCGACCGCCGCTCCTCGCGGGCCACGGCGGCCGGGTCGGCCCGGTCGTCGGGCAGCGCGGCCGCGGGCTGCGGGCGACCCGCGGCGGCGGTGTCGGTGACCGCCCGGTACGGGTCGAGCACCCCGCTGCCGTACGCGTCGCTGCGCCCGCCGCTCGGGGCCGGGTCGGTGGTGGCGAGGATGCGGTTGGTGACCTGCTGGGCCGAGAGGTTCGGCCAGTACGCGCGCACCAGCGCGGCCGTCGCCGAGACGAAGGGCGCCGCGTAGCTGGTGCCGTCCTGCTTGTGGTGCCCCCGCTTCGGCGCGGCGGTCAGCACGCCGCCGCCCGGGGCGACCAGGTCGACGTACGGGCCGACCTGGGAGAACTCCGAGCGGAGCCCGTCGGCGCCGATCGCGCCCACGCCGAGCACCCCGTCGTAGGCGGCGGGGTACGGGCGCGGGTCGCCGTTGGAGTGCAGGTTGCCGGCGGCGGCGACCACCACCACGTTCTTGGAGAGCGCGTACTGGATCGCGTCGCGGACCGCCGCGTTGTCCTCGTACAGCACCACGGAGAGGTTGAGCACATCCGCGTCGTGGTCCACCGCCCAGCGGATGGCCTGGGCGAACTGGCTCGGGGTGACGGTGCGCCCCGACTCCTTGCCGTCGATCACCTGCTGCTCGCTGATGCGTACCGGCAGGATCTTCGCCTCCGGCGCGAGCCCGTGGAACCCGGTCCCGTCCCGCACGCTCGCGGCGATGATGCTCGCCACGGCGGTACCGTGCCCGGCGCAGTCGAGCCGCCCGTCACCGCCGGAGTCGAGCAGGTCGGTGCCGGACAGTACCCGCCCGCGCAGCTGCGGGTGGTCGTCGTCCACGCCCGAGTCGATGACCGCCACGGTGACCCCGGCGCCGGTGGACAGCGGGGCCAGCCGCTCCGGGCCGTACCGCTGCTGTGCCCACGGCACCTCGGTGACCGGCTCGACGGGGGCGAGCGGCGAATCGCACCTGGGCGCGGCGACCGCCGGTGTCGCGGCGAGTGCGCCAGGTAGCATCGTCGCGACGAGGACGGCGCTCGCGAGCGCGAGACGGGCGGTGGAGCCAGCCACTGTTTCGCCTCCGAATCGGGTCGGTTCCGCCGAGGGATGCTATCGGTGCGGCGCCGCGCGCGGCATCCACCGCTGGCCTGCCCTTGTTATCCCGCCCCTACCTTGTAGGTTGTACGACGATGCCCGTGACCTGATCGGTGGAAGGGAGGTGGCCGTGACCGAGTGGGAGCCGGCCACCGAGGCCGAGGTCGCGATGCGGGACGCCCTGCGCGCGAACGACCAGGAACTCTACTTCCGGATCCTCGCCCGCACCGAGTTGCTCCTTCCGGTCTCCGCCGAGACGCTGAGCGGATCGGCGCCGATGGCGTGGGGCACCTGGACGAACGGTGGCCGCACGCACGTCCTCGCCTTCACGTCCGGCCCGGCCATGCAGGCGTGTCTCGCCGGCAACGCGGGACCCGTCCGGCGTGCCGCGTACCATCAGCTCGCGGTGACCTGGCCCAACGCCGACTGGTGGCTGGCGGTCAATCCGGGGCTGCCGATCGAGGGCTACCTGCCGGCCTGGTTCGTCACGCAACTGGCCCAGAACGCCGCCAGGACGGCGGGGGCGCCGGTCGCCACGCCGGCCCCGCCGCAACCCTTCTCGCCGCAGCCCTTTTCGGCCGGACCGGACAACGCCACCCGGACGCGCGCCAACCCCGCGATGCCGTACCCGGTGAGCCCCGCCGAGCCGCAACCGGTCGGCCCGTACGCGCCGCCGCCCTTCGCGGCGCAGGCATTCCCGCAGCCGGCCGCCCCGCCGCCGGCCGCACCGCCCCCGCCGCCGGCCGCACCGCTCGCCCCGCCGCCCGCCCCGCCACGGGCGCCGCTCGGCACGCCCGGCCGCCCGCCCCTCCCGGTGCGCCGCCCGGCCGGACAGTCCGGCGCGCCGCCCTTCGGGGAGCCGGCCGGCTCCCCGGCCGCCCCGCCGCTGCCGGATCCCGGCGCCACCCGTCCCGGCGTACCGCCGCTGCCCGGCGCCGCCGGCCCGGCCACGCCCGGCCCCGGCATGCCGCCGCCGATCTCCGGTGCGCTGGCCGAGGGCGGCACGATGCCGCTGCCGGTCCGCCGCCCCGGTACCTCGCCGCTCAGCTCCGGTCCGCCCGGCTTCACCTCGCCGGCGCCCAGCTTCCCGTCGAGTCCCGCCGCGCCCGCGGCCTCCTCGGCGGGACCCGCCGTGCCCGCCGGATTCCCGCCGGGCCCAACCGCGCACGCGAGCTTCTCGCCGAGCCCTGTCGCACCCGCGGGCGGCGGCTCGTCGATGTTCCAGCCGCGTCGGCCGGTGCCGGGCCGCCCGGGCTACGACCCGAACCAGGCGTACGAGCAGCCGGCGGCCGCGCAGCCCTGGCCCGGCGGTCCGGCGGAGGACCCAGCCGGGCACGGCAACGGCGGTTACCCCGGCAACGCCGCCAACGGCGGGTACCCCGCCAACGGCGCCAACCCCGGCAACGGCGCCAACCCCGGCAACGGCGCTACCGGCGGCGGATCTCCGAGCGCGCCGGACGCCCGCGTCTCCCCGCCCGCCGGGCCCGCGCCGCTCGCCCCGATGGCGCCCGCACGGAGCCTCGCGGAGACCACCCGGATCACCACGATCACGCCGCCGGGCGCACCGGCCGAGGCGGGACCCCCGTCCTGGGCCGGGACCAGCACCATCGTCGTACCGGCGGTGTCGACCGGCGCGGCGCTGGGTGCCCCGGTCTCGCCGGCCCCGGTGAGCCCGGCGCAGCCGGACTTCGCACCCGCCAACGACGTCGAGCGGAGCCTGCTGTCGGCCGCGGGCGACGGCAGCACCGACAGCTTCCTTTCGACGCTGCTGCTCGCCCGGGTGCTGCTGCCCGCCTCGGCGCGCTCCGCGACCGGCGCCCACCCGGGTGACGAGGGCTTCGACTGGCGGACCGAGTCGCTCGACGGCGAGACGTACGTCGTGGTCTTCACCTCGCCCGAGCGGCTGGCGGACCACCTGCCGAGCCCGGTCGAGACGGTCGACGTGAAGTTCGTCCAGCTCATCCGGGAGTGGCCGGACGTCAACTGGTCGTTCGCGGTCAACCCCGGCACCCCGGTCGGCGCGAAGCTGCCCGGCGCGCAGATCATCGCGCTGGCGAACTGGGCCGCCGAGGTCGGGCTCGGGGACGAGGGCGAGCCGGGCGACTCCGGCGAGTCGTTCGAGCCCGACGAGTCGGCGACGCGCTCCACGTACGCGCCGGTGCGCCAGGACCCGAGCAGTCCGACCATGATGCAGAAGGTGCTCGCACCGGACCAGGTCTCGTACTACCTCGACCGGGGCTACGACCGGGTCTCCGGCTTCGTCCACCGGGCCGGTGAGGTCGCGCACCTGAACACCCCGGCCCAGCTCTACGCCGCGCTGGGGCTCGGCCACCCGGGCTCGCCCTTCTCGCCGAGCGACAGCGAGGTCTACGTGCTGCGCTGGCCGGCCCACCGGCCGAGCCTGTACCGGATTCCCTACGGCGGGCCGAACGAGGCCGCCATGCGGGCGATGGAGGGCTGGGTGATCGAGCGTCCGCCGTTCCGCGGCAACGGGTTCGCCCCGGGCGAGAGCGCCGACGTGATCGCCGAGTTCAAGGTGGACAGCGTGCGCCTGCCGTACGGGGCCGAGCTGTGGCGGTTGGGTGCCGACGGTACCGAGCGGCTGGCGGCCCGGCTCGACACCGACGTGTACCGCTGGCGGCGGGTCGGAGGGGACTGATGCGCGACGGCTATCTCGCCCGCTGGCGCGGCCGGGAGTACGAGGCCAGTCCGGACGGCGACCGGGTGCGGATCTACCAGCCCGAGCCGGGCGAGGGGTTCAACGAGATCAGCGCCGGCCGCTGGGTACGGGTCCTGCCCGCCTCCGAGATCGAAGAGCTGAGCTACGTACGGACCACGTGCACCTGGCGGGGCCAGCCGTTCATCGTGCTCGCCGCGCACGACAACTGGCTGCGGGTCGAGTACACGGGCGGCAAGTGGCCGGTCGCGGAGTCGCTCGGGCTGGAGGCGTTCGACTTCGGCGTCTACCAGGGCTGGGCCCCGGCGCACGAGGTGGTCGACCTGCGCGAGCAGCGCGCCTGAGCCGGCTCCGCTGATCCCGCCCTCCGGCCGGAGCGATCGAGAAGGCAACGGGCGGGGTGTGGGCCGGCGTTGACGCGTCGACCGGTCGACGCCGTTGCCGGTACGCGGGATGACGCAAGGCCGCGGCGGTACGCGCGAGACAAGGCAAGGCCGCGCCGGTACGCGCGAGATGCGGGCAGGGCCGCGCCCGGAACCGGCGACGCTTCGGGAAAAGTTCGAACTACTTCCGCGCCTGCGGGCGAAAGCGGGTGGAAGTGTTCCGTCTACCCGAAGAGAGAACCCATGAGCATTCGTGGCCAGACGCCATCCCGCCTCCGCCTCCGTAGGTCGTCCGGGACCGGCCGGTGACGACCGAGGCGGTCGCCGGCACGACCGGGCAGACCGTCAGCGACAGCGGCGTCATCGAGCGCTCGCGGACCGCCCCGGAAGAGTTCGCGGAGATCTTCGACCGGCATTCGGCGGCCGTCCTCGCGTACCTTTCGCGGCGGATCGGCCGGTCCACGGCGGAGGACCTGACCGCCGAGACGTTCCTGGTGGCCTTCCGCAAACGTGGCCGGTACGACCCGGAGCAGCCGGACGCCCGGCCGTGGCTGTACGGCATCGCCACGAACCTGCTGCGACGGCACCGGCGTACGGAGGTCCGCCAGTACCGGGCGCTGGCCCGTACCGGGGTCGATCCCGTCGGCGACCACGACGAGCAGGGCGCGACCGCGCGCCTCACCGCGGCGACGGCCACCCGCCGGATCTCCGCCGTCCTGGCCAAGTTGTCCCCCGGCGAGCGGGACGTGCTGCTGCTCTTCGCCTGGGAACAGCTCAGTTACGCCGAGGTGGCCCAGGCCCTCGACATCCCGGTCGGCACGGTCCGCTCGCGGCTGCACAGCGCCCGCAAACGGATGCGTACGGCGCTGCCGGACCTCGACCCCACCAACTTCCAGGAGTGATTCGACCATGGATGATCTGGACCTGTTGCGCGATCTGCGTGCCGATCTCACGCCGCCGAGCCGAGCCGAACTGCTACCCGCTCGTGGCCAACTGCTGCGCGCGATAGCGGGCGACGCCGCCGACTCGCACCGGGCCGCCCCGCGCAGGCCCCTGTCGAGTGGCTGGCGGCTCGCCCTGCCGGCCGGGTTGGCGCTGGCCCTCGCCGCCGCGCTGGTCGTGGGGGTGCGTGGCCAGGACCAACGGGATCTGCCCGTGCGGCCGGGCCCCGGCGCGACCGCGATCGCCGAGGCGTCGCCGGCCGAGTCGGACGCGGCGCGGCTCCTGCGCAACGCCGCGCTGGCCGCCGAACACCAGCAACTGCTGACGGTACGGCCGGACCAGTTCGTGTTCGTAGAATCGATCGAGGAGAGCACCCCCGAGAGCTTTACCTGCGACGGCAAGCCCGACCAGTCCGACTGCGAGACCATCCGCGGACCCCGGACGCGTTACCTGCGCCAGATCTGGCAGTCCGCGGGGGGCGTCGATCCGGGCCTGCTGCGCGAGCGGCAGGAGTCCGGTACGGGTGGGTGGTCCGAGACGCGGTTGGACGACTGCGCGATGCCCGGTTCGGCACCGAACTGCCGGCCACGGCCCGCGTACCTGGACGATCTGCCGACGGACCCGGACGCGATGCTGGCCTACCTGACCCGGGGTGAGCCGGCCAAGTGGTCCCCGGACAGCGACCTGTTCACCAGGGCCGGCGACCTGATCGGGGAGAACTACCTGCCCCCCGCGTCGCTGACCGCACTGTTCCAGGCGCTGGCCAAGGTCCAGGGCATCACCGTGAGCCACAACGCGGTGGACGCGGCCGGACGGCATGGCGTCTCGGTCGGGGTCGACGGTGCGATCCGCAACGAGTTGATTTTCGATCCGGCGACGTACGCGTACCTCGGCCGGCGGGCGGTCGTGCTGCGGGACGGCAACGGCCTCAAGCGGGGAACCGTCGACGGACAGAGCGCGCGGCTGCGCGTCGCGATCGTCGGCGAACCCGGCCAGCTGCCCTGAGCGGCCGATGCCAGCCAACCCTTCGACGAATCGGACTTGCCAGATGAGCCTTTCGAAGCGCGCACTCGCGGCGGCGATGGTGGTGCTGTCGCCACTCGCCGCCGGCACCGTCGGGTCGGCGAGCGCGGCCGGCCACGGGGTGACCGGCCCACCGCGCCCGACCACCACCGCGCCGGCGCGTACGGTCACGTTGATCAGCGGCGACCGGGTCACGGTGCTCGATCCCGACGCCGAGCAGATCCGCGTCGAGCCGGGCCGGGGACGCGACCGGGTCACCTTCGTGACCCGGCGGATCGCCGGTCACCTGCACGTCATCCCGGCCGACGCGGCGCCGCTGCTGCGCGACGACCGGTTGGACGACCGCCTCTTCGACGTCACGGAACTGCTGCGGTCCACTCGGGACAAACCGGACGGCCGGCTTTCGCTGCTGGTCACGCCGGCCGGTGACGCGCCGGCCGCCGCCCGAACCGTGTCCGCGGCACGAGCCGCGCTCACCGCCAGTGGCGCACAGGTCGGAGTCGATCTGCCGGGGCTCGGCGCGTTCTCCCTGCGGGCGAGCGGCGCCCAGCTCTCCGGGATGTGGGCCGAGCTGACGGGCGACGCGACCATGCGGCGGGCGCTTGCCAGCGGCGGCGGGACCAAGCTGTGGCTGGACGGCGTGCGGCGGCCGACGCTCGACGTCAGCGTGCCGCTGGTGGGAGCGCCCACCGCCTGGCAGGCCGGCTACACCGGTACGGGCGTGACGGTGGCGGTACTGGACTCGGGGATCGACGCGACCCATCCGGACCTCGCCGGTCGGGTCCGGGCGCATCAGAACTTCACCGACGGAGAGGAGGACGACCGGGACCTGGTCGGGCACGGCACCCATGTCGCCTCGACGATCGCCGGTGACGGAACCGCCTCGGGCGGCCGGTTCAAGGGTGTCGCGCCGGACGCACAACTGTTGGACGGCAAGGTCTGCACGGTCTACGGCTGCCCCGAGTCCGCGATCCTGGCGGGCATGCAGTGGGCCGCCGACCAGGGCGCCAAGGTGGTCAACCTGAGCCTGGGCGTTTCCGACACCCCCGAGGTCGATCCGCTGGAGTCGGCGGTGGGGCGACTCACCGACGAGCGCGGCATGCTCTTCGTCGTCGCGGCCGGGAACAGCGGTGCCGACGGGACGATCGACTCCCCGGCCAGCGCGGACGCCGCGCTCGCGGTCGGCGCGGTCAGCAAGAGCGACGAGTTGGCGGACTTCTCCAGCCGGGGGCCCCGTACCGGCGACGCCGCGATCAAGCCGGACCTGACCGCGCCCGGCGTGGAGATCACCGCGGCCCGGAGCAGGGACAGCGAGGTCGGCGAGCCCGGGCAGATGTACGCGACGATGTCCGGTACCTCGATGGCCGCCCCGCACGTCGCCGGTGCGGCGGCACTGCTCCGCCAGCAACACCCCGACTGGACGCCGGAGCGGCTCAAGGCGGTGCTGCTGGGGTCGGCGAAGGCGAATCCCGAACTCGATGTCTTCGCCCAGGGCGCCGGCCGGCTGGACCTCGCCCGCGCCATCGGTCAGTCCAGCTACGCGACCCCGGCGAGCGTGAGCTTCGGGGAGCAGCGGTGGCCGCACGGCGACGACCAGCCGTCGGCGCGGACCGTGACGTTCCACAACACCGGTACCGGCGACCTGGCCCTGGCCCTGGCGTTGACGACGACCGGGCCGGGTGGCAAGCCGGCGCCGGCGGGCATGTTCACCCTCTCCGACGACTCGCTCACCGTGCCCGCAGGTGGTCAGGCCAGCGTCACCCTCACCGCCGACACCCGCGTCGGCGACGAGGACGGCAGCTTCTCCGGCTACCTCAGCGCGACCGCGGCGGGCAGGGCGGCGGTGCGGACCCCGTTCGCGGTGGTCCGGGAGGTGGAGAGCTACGACCTCACGCTCTCCCACACCGGCCGGGACGGCCAACCGGGCACGGACTTCACCACGGTGGTACGGGGAACCGGCGAGGCCGCGGAAAGCGAGTGGTACGTCCGGGGCCCGGAGAGCACCACCACGCTGCGGCTGCCGAGGGGCACGTACGTCGTCGAAAGCACCACCGTCGAGGCGGAGAGCATGACCCTGCTGGTGCAGCCGGCGGTGACGCTCACCTCGCCCCGGCGGGTAGACCTGGACGCCCGGTTGGGCGCGCCGGTCTCGGTCAGCCTCGCGGACCGGTCCGCGACCCAACTGGTGGCCGAGGCAACCGTGCGGGAACGCGTGGCGCCGGACAGCACGGTCATCTCCGGTCTGATCGGCACGACGTTCGACGGGATGTACACCGCCCGGATCGGCCCGGACCCGGGCGCCGGCCCGGTCTCGACGGTGATCAGCGCGAAGTGGGCCCGCCCCGGACCGGACGGTACGGTCACCGACAGCCCGGAGACGTACCACGGGTCCTGGATCACCGAGGGCCGCATGCTCACGGGCTTCGCCCGCCAACTGACGGCGGGCAACCTGGCGACGGTACGCGACGCGTACGCCAGCCAGGCCGACGGCGTGCTCAGCGCAGCCTCCGGCACCGCCGCCTCGCCGAGCGGTTACCGCCCGCTGCTCGGGTACCAGATTCCGTTCCACGCGCCGTTCCGGCGGGTGAACCACTACAACACCGACGGTGGGGTGCGCTGGCAGGGCGGCTTCATGGAGGGCGCGGGGCTTGTCAGCACCCGGGGAACGTCGGTCACGTACGAGGCGGGCCGCGAGTACGTCCAGCAGTGGAACCAGGGGGTGTTCGGGCCGGTGCTCGGGGAGGTCACCCGTACCGGCGACACGCTGCTGTCGTTCGTCGGCCCGTACGGAGACGGCGCCGGCCGGTTCGGCATCTCCCAGACGGCGCAGCAGCGGGTCACCCTTACCCGGGACGGCAAACCCGTACCCGGCCGGGAGGCCGACGGCGGCAACGTCACGCTCTTCGACGTGCCCACGGACGAGGGCACGTACCGGCTCCAACTGGACGCCGAGCGGGCAGCGCCAGCTACCCTCTCCACCCGTACCAGCGCCGCCTGGACGTTCCGGTCGGCGCGCCCGTCCGGTGGCGACGAAGTACCGCTCCCCGTGTGGATGATCCGGTTCAGCCCCGAACTCGATCAGCGGAACGCGGCCCCGGCCGGCCGCCAGTTCGCCGTTCCGGTAACCGTGACGCCGCAGCCGGGCTCGGCCGCGGCGGCCCTGCGGAACCTTTCGGTGGAGGTCTCGTACGACGACGGCCGGACGTGGCAACGGACCGTCCTGCTCGGGTCCGGCGGGCAGCGGATCGCCATGCTGTCGCACCCCGGCCGGGACGGGTTCGTCTCGCTGCGGGCCAGCGCGGCTGACACCAGCGGGAACACGGTCGAGCAGACCATCGTCCGCGCATACCGGATCACCACGGGCGGCTGACCCGTCGGTGCTACGTCCCGTCCCGCCCGGTCCCGGTCAGGGTCGAGCGGGGCGGGACCGGTTCCCGGAGCCTTCCGGGCGGTGGTCCCGGCGTACGGGTGCGGGCGTGCAACGCTAGGACTTGGCCCAGCGCAGAATCTCGCCGAGCACCAGGTCGGTCGCCTCCACGTGCGGGAAGTGGCCGACCCGGTCGAGCAGCCGCCACTCGTACGCCGCCGTCACGTAGCGGCCCGAGCCCTGGGCGGTACGCGGCAGCGAGGCGGTGTCCAGCGCGCCGTGCAGTTGCAGGGTCGGGGTGACCAGCGGGGTCTGCATCAGCTTGACGAAGCGGTACCCGTGCAGCCGCAGCGCGGACCGGAAGGCCCAGCGGTACCCCTCCATCGCGCAGAACGCGGCCTGGGGGATCCGCATCGCCTCCCGGCAGCGGGCCGCGTAGTCGGCGAACGCCTCGCTGCGCACCCAGTCGGGTCCGCCCGAGCGGCGCAGGATGTCGCCGACCAGGGCCGCGTTGTGTCGGGTCAGGACGTGCTCGTAGCGGGGGAGTTGGAACTTGAGGGTCGGCGTCGCGGCGGTGAACTGGCCACGCGGGTCGACGAAGAGCCCGGCGCGCAGCCGCAGCGGATGCGGGGCGGCCAGGACCACCAGCCTGCGGACGAGCTTCGGGTGGAAGGCGGCGGCGGCCCAGCCGATCATCCCGCCCACGCCGGTGCCGACCACGGTCGCGGACCGCTCGCCGAGCGCCCGGATCAGCCCGGCCACGTCGGCGGCGAGGGTGAAGCCGTCGTACCCCCGGGGTGGCTTGTCGCTGGCACCGTAGCCGCGCAGGTCGACGGCGACGGCGCGGAAGCCCGCGTCCGCGACGGCGGAAAGTATCTCGTGCCAGGCCCACCAGAACTCGGGGAAGCCGTGCAGGAAGAGCACCAGGGGTCCGGTGCCGGCCTCGACGACGTGGAACCGGCTGCCGTTGGCGCCGACGAACCGGTGCGTCCACGGCCCGTCCACGAGTACGCGAGATTCGTCGACGCCGGGGTTCCGGCCGCCGCCTCGTCGCTCGGTCATGTCGGACAGCCTAGGCCGGAGACCCCCGGTCGCGCCCGTGCCGGCTGCCGTGATCAGGGATTCACCGGGGATGTCCCGGACGCGGGCGGGGCGCTCGACCCCGACCCGCCGCGCCGTACGGTCAGCCGCCGGAGCGCACCTCGACGATGCTGGCGGGTCGGCCCGGGCCACAGTCGACCTTGAGTAGCTGGGGACCGACCAGTACCACCAGCCGCCTCCCCTCGGTGAGGGTGCCGGCGTCGCGCCCGTAGAGGGCGTACTCGACGCCGTCGTCGGTGACCAGGCCGTAACAGGGGCCGGGCCCGCCGCGGGTGACCGTGCCGCCCACCACCTCGTTGCGGCGCTGGTCGGTCGGCTCGCTGGGCGGCTTGGCGGCCGGGCCCACGGTCGGCGGTCGGGAGTTCGACAGGGGCGGTCGCGTGCTGGTCGGGGAGCCGTCGGGGGCACCGGTCGGGGTGGTCCCCCCGGTGCCGGCGGGGCCGGCCGTGACGGATCCACCGACGGGTGCGGGGCCGAGGGGGGTGGGTTCGCCGGACGTCCCGGCGCAGCCGGCGAGCGGGACCAGCAGCAGGCCGGCCGTGGCCAGCAGGGCGGTACGGGTCGGGCGCCGGGCCGCTCGGGTGGCGGGCGGGACGGTCGAGGGGGTTGGCACACGCATGGCGGTTGGACCCCGGTACGCGCCGCCCCGGTTCCCGCCGCCGGTGCCCGCCCGGTGGGGCGCGCACCGGTCCAGCCGTGGCCGGAACAGGGCGACGCCCGGGGCGGTTGACCCGGCCCCGGGCGTCGCGTCGTGCGTCAGTGCCTCGACTGATGTCAGTTGAAGCGGACCTTCATGGCGGTGCCGTCACCGACGATGAGCCGCTCCAGAACCTTGATCTTGACACCCGCGGCCGGGAGCTTGACGCCGTGGTTCGGCAGCTCCGCGTACCAGTACTTCTTGGTGTCGTTGAACGTCGGCTCGGCGTCCTGGCCCCGGATGTACTGTGCCTGGCCGTTCACGTGGAGCGTGAACGAGTCGGCCCGGTCCAGGCTGAACGGCGCGTCGTACACCTGCACCCGGGCCCGCCACGGCGCGCCCGTGAGGTTGTAGATCGGCGCCGGGTGGGCGTCGACGTACAGGTTGCGACCCTCACCCGGGTGATCGCTGGTGTTGTTGTCGACCTGGGAGGTGTCCCAGTAGGAGATGAGCAGCCCCTCCTGGTACGCGTAGTGGTCGACGTAGTCCGGCTTGGTGTTCTGGTAGCCGAAGAAGTACGGCCCCGTCTTCAGGTACTTGTCGTACGAGGTGTACGACCGGTAGCCGGCGATGTAGTAGTTGTCGTACAGGTCGGTGATGGAGGAGCCCACCACAGACCAGCCGTCGGCATTCCAGCCGGCCGGCGTCTCGGCGCCGTCGGTGAAGATGGCCGCGCCGTCGGCGGTGACGGTGAGGTTGTCACCGAAGAAGCCACCCTCGGAGACGCCACCGTCGGTGCGGTAGTGGAAGCGGAACAGCACGTTCTGCCCCGCCACGGCGGTCAGCGGGACGTTGATGTCCACCCACGCGCCGTTGGAGCTGCCGTCGATCGCGGGGGTGTTGCTGGCGTCCCGCGGGAACGGCGTGCCGTTGATCGTGCCGTCCCGGGCGGTCCAGGTGGCCCCGCCGTCGGTCGAGGTCTCGAAGTAGAGGTAGTCGTACCCCTCCTCGATCGCGTACCGGCCCTTGAGCGAGAGCGCCGCGGCGGTCTTGCCGGTCAGGTCGAAGGACCGGGTCAGCGTGTTGTCCAGGTCGTCGGCGTTACCGGAGAAGTACTGCTTGGTCCCCGCGAACGGCGCGCCGAGATCGTGGGTGACCTCCTTCTTCGGCAGTACCACCACCGCGGCCTGCGGCAGGTCCGAGTTGAACTCCTGTGGGCCGAGGGTCAGGGTCCGGCTCTGCCCCGGTACCAGGACCTCGTAGTCGAGCCAGCCGAGCTGCAGCTTCTGCCAGGCGCCGATGTCGCCGGGGCGCTGGCCGATGCCCTCGTCGTTCTTCGCGCCGAGGCGGCTCTGCGCCATCAGCGACCAGTGCTCGACGCTGTTGTCGCCGGCGCCGGTGGTGTCGTAGTCGTCCGGCAGGCCGAGGTCGTGGCCGTACTCGTGGACGAAGACGCTCAGACCGCCGTTCTCCGGCTGGATGGTGTAGTCACCGATCCAGACGCCGGTGTCGCCGATCTGGGTACCGCCGAGCAGGTTGCCGGTCGGGCCGGTGCGGCCCGCGTCGGTGCCGAAGGCGTACCAGCGGTGGCTCCAGATCGCGTCCTCGCCCTGGTGCGGGTCACCGTCGGCCTGGTCGCCGCCGGAGTGGACGATCTGGAAGTGGTCGATGTAGCCGTCCGGCTCGTTGAAGTTGCCGTCGCCGTCGAAGTCGTACCGGTCCCACTGGTCGAACGACTTCATGTCGTCGGCGATCTGCTGCGGCGTACGGCCGAGCGCCCGCTGGTCCAGCACCCACTGGTTGGCCGCGTCGCGGACCAGCTGCCAGGTGTTGTTGCAGGTGCTGGAGGCGCAGACGGCGGGGTCGTCGCCGTTGGCGTCGGTCGGGTCGTCGTCGGAGCGACCGTACCGGGCCTCGTTGTAGCGGACCTTCACCCAGTCGGTAACCTCGCCGTCGACGCTGTAGCGCCCCGACGACTGGGTCTGGTAGTAGGTCTTCACCGACTCGACGTTCTTCCCGTTGCCGAAGTACAGCTTCCGGAAGTAGTCCGCCGAGTAGTCCGGCTGCCAGACGGTCGAGTTGTCGACCGCGCGGTTCGGCTCGGGGATCTGGTTGTGCAGCGGCCCCGCGAACGTGGTCGGCCCGGCCGTGGTCGGGTCCGTGTCCTTGTCCGGGAAGCTCGGGTGCCGCTCGTCGCCGAACTCGGCGAGGATCACGAAGATCCGGTCCGTCGTCTCGCGCTTGAGCTCGACGTACTGGTCCGTCGTGGGGTTGCCGCTGGCGGCGGTGGCGCCCGCCTTTGCCTTGGCCTGGGTGCCGGCGAAGCCGGCACCGGTGGTCTCGCCGACCTTGGCGACCGTGCTCGCGCCGCGCTTCTCGACCTTGGTACGGCCGCTGACCACGTCACTGACGGCCTGTTCGCGAAGCTCGCGGCGCTTCTCTTCGAAGGGGTTGGGCAGGTCGTCGCTCGGGACCGACTTCTCGGTCGGAGCCGCGGCCGGCGCCTTCAGCGGCGGTGCCGCGAACGCTGGGGCATGGAGCGATACGCCCACCCCCGACGCAAGCGACACGGTGAGCAGGCCCACCATGAGTTTGCGCACCTAGGTACCTCCGGGTTGGCTGGATGCCAGGCAGCGCCGAGGCGGCGTCGCTGGCCGTCCGGATAGAGATGGCGCCCAACAGCTGGGGCCATTGTGAAACTTAAACAGTTCACTGCACCGGGGGAAGCGGCCGACCGGGTTTTGTTGCAAGTTGTTGTTGGAAACCGCTCCCGATGTCACAAATTTCGCCCATCTGTCGGCAGCCGACCAGGCGCGATGCGGCAAAACGGTCAACAAACGACGGTGGGTGGGCCCCCCAGCCGGGGCCCACCCACCGTGGTTGTCGGAAAGGTTACAGCGCGTTCCGACGGGAAGGCGGTCAGTCCTCGTCGGACCTCGTGTGCATCCCCGCGGAAATCAATTCCATTACGGACGAGTCTTGCAGCGTCGTGACGTCACCGAGCGAACGGTTCTCGGCCACGTCGCGGAGCAGGCGCCGCATGATCTTCCCGGAGCGGGTCTTGGGCAGCTCCGGTACCAGCATGATCTGCCGCGGCTTGGCGATCGGGCCGAGCGACTTGGCCACGTGGTTGCGCAGCTCGGTGATGAGCTGCTCGCCGGCGTCCCCGCCCGTCTCCACGCTGCCCCGCGGGATCGCGAACGCCACGATCGCCTGCCCGGTGGTCGGGTCGGTCGCCCCGACCACCGCCGCCTCGGCCACCGAGGGGTGCGACACCAGCGCGGACTCGACCTCGGTGGTGGAGATGTTGTGGCCGGAGACCAGCATCACGTCGTCCACCCGGCCCAGCAGCCAGAGGTGACCGTCGTCGTCCTTCTTGGCCCCGTCGCCGGCGAAGTACATCCCCTGGAAGCGGGACCAGTACGTGTCGAGGAAGCGCTGGTCGTCGCCCCAGATCGTGCGCAGCATCGAGGGCCACGGCTCGCGCAGCACCAGGTACCCGCCGCCACCGTTCGGTACGGAGTTGCCCTGGTCGTCGACCACGTCGGCGCTGATGCCCGGCAGCGGCGACATCGCGCTGCCCGGCTTGGTGGCGGTGACCCCGGGCAGCGGAGAGATCATGATGGCGCCGGTCTCGGTCTGCCACCAGGTGTCCACGACGGGCAGCTCGCCCCGGCCGATGTGCTGCCGGTACCAGATCCACGCCTCGGGGTTGATCGGCTCGCCCACGCTGCCGAGCAGGCGCAGCGACGACAGGTCGTGGCCGGCGGGGATCTCCTCGCCCCACTTCATCATCGTCCGGATCAGGGTCGGCGCGGTGTAGAGGATGCTGACCTTGTACCGGTCGACGATCTCCCAGAACCGGCCCCGGTGCGGGGTGTCCGGGGTGCCCTCGTACATCACCTGGGTGGCGCCGTTGGAGAGCGGCCCGTAGACGATGTACGAGTGGCCGGTGACCCAGCCGATGTCGGCCGTGCACCAGTAGACGTCGGTCTCCGGCTTCAGGTCGAAGACCGCGTGCGTCGTGTACGACGCCTGGGTCAGGTAGCCGCCCGTGGTGTGCAGGATGCCCTTCGGCTTCGCCGTCGTACCGCTGGTGTAGAGGATGAAGAGCGGGTGCTCGGCGTCGAACGGCCGGGCCTCATGGGTCTCGCTCGCGGTCTCCACCGTCTCGTGCCACCAGCGGTCCCTGCCCGTCCAGGCGACGTCCTGCCCGGTACGGCGGACCACGAGCACGTGCTCGACGGTCGGGCACTGGGCGACGGCCTCGTCCACCGTGGGCTTGAGCGCCGACGGCTTGCCCCGGCGGTAGCCGCCGTCGGCGGTGATGACCACCTTGGCGCTGGCGTCCTGGATCCGGTTGGAGAGCGCGTCGACGGAGAAGCCACCGAAGACCACGCTGTGGGTGGCGCCGATCCGCGCGCAGGCCAGCATCGCGACGGCGGCCTCGGGAATCATCGGCAGGTAGATCGCCACCCGGTCACCCGC
Organism: Micromonospora sp. NPDC049559; assembly: GCF_040676675.1. NCBI lineage: Bacteria > Bacillati > Actinomycetota > Actinomycetes > Micromonosporales > Micromonosporaceae > Micromonospora > Micromonospora sp. NPDC049559. The sequence goes on from NZ_JBFAPK010000024.1 coordinate 108,963, forward strand.
GACGACGCCCAGCTCGGTGAGCGCGTTGGCGGCCTGGCTGGTCAGCCGCAGCAGGTCGGTGTAGGTGATCGTGCGGGTGTCGCCCGGCTCGCCCTCCCAGTGGATCGCGACCCGGTCGCCCAGACCGGCCTCGACGTGCCGGTCGAGGCAGTTGTAGGCGATGTTCAGCTGGCCGCCCACGAACCACTTGGCGAACGGCGGGTTCGACCAGTCGAGCACCTGGTCCCACTCCTTGGCCCAGCTCAGCCGGCGGGCCTGCCGCTCCCAGAAGGCGAGCCGGTCGGCGGCGGCCTCCTCGTACGCCGCCGCGGTGACGTTGGCCTCTGCGGCGAGCGCGGCGGGCGGCGGGAACTCCCGTGTCTCCTGCAAAAGATTTGCCAGCGTCTCGCTCATCTATGGGCCTCCCACCTCACGTGACGTACCTCTCGGTAGGAGGTTAACGGGGGTTTCCAGAACGTCGCGACCACAGGTCGGCCCCGCAGCGGGTGCGCGCGCCGAACGGCCCGCGCCGCGCGCTCGCCGGTGCCCGTCGCGGCGTCCCGCTGGGCCGGGGATCTCCTGGTCGGCGCGGCGCCGGCATGTCCTAACGTGGCAGGCGTGACCACCGACCCGCTCGCCCCGCTGCTCGCGCTCGCCGACGTCGCGCCCGCCGTCGACCGGGCCCGCGACCGGGTCGACCAGGCGCTGCGGCACCGCGCGCTGCGCCGCCAGGGCGGCCAGGTCGCGGCCGAGGTCGGCCTCCGGTCCGCGGTGGCCAGCGCCGCGCTGGAGGGGTACCCCCACGAGCGCGAGGACGTGCGGGCCGGCACCGTCACGGACCCGGTGCTGCAGGGGGCGCTGCGGGTCGCCGGCGCGCTGCCCGGCCTGGCCGACCTCTGGCCGAAGGCCCCCCGACAGGTGCTGGCCCGGTTGCACGTGCTCGCGGCCCGCGGCGTCGTACCGGAGGAGGCCCTGGGTCGGCCGGTGGCCGATCCGGCGGTCGGCGCCCGGCTCGACGGCCTGGCCGGGCTGGTCGCCGGCGGGACGAAGGCGGCCCCGCTGGTGCTCGCCGCCGTGGTGCACGGGGAACTGCTGGCGCTGCGCCCGTTCGCCGGCCCGTCCGGGGTGGTGGCGCGGGCCGCGGCCCGGCTGACCCTGGTCGCCACCGGCTTCGACCCGCGCGGCCTGGTCGCGGTCGACGTGGGGCACCGCGAGCGGGAACCCGAGTACGTCGGTGCCGCGGGGGCCTTCGCCACCGGTACGCCCGACGGGGTGCGGTCCTGGCTGCGGCACTACGCGAGCGCGGTCGAGGTCGGCGCCGACCAGGTGGGCATCATCGGCGACGAGATCCTCGCCGCCTCCTGACCCCTCGCGGTCTCCCTGAACCTCGCCGCCCCCTGACCGTCGCGGTCTCTCCGCCGCTCGGGGCTCTTGACCCAGCGGCCGGTATGCCCGCTTTGCCCGGTCGGTCAGGAGGTGGAGGTGCTCCGGGTGCGCCGGTGCCGTCCGTACCAGGCGATCCCGATGGCGACCCCGACCCCCACGCCGAGCGCGGCGGCGGCCACCGGTACGGCCGGACGCTCGCGCAGCCGCCGGCCGAGCGGAATCGGGTGCCGGAACTCCAGCACCGGCCACGCGTGCTCGGTGGCGAGCTTGCGCAGAGCCCGGTCCGGGTTGACCGCCGTGGGGTGGCCGACGCATTCGAGCAGCGGTCGATCGCTGATCGAGTCGGAGTAGGCGTACGACTCGGCGAGGTCGTACCCCCGCTCCGCAGCCAACTCGCTCACGGCGCTCACCTTGCTCGGGCCGGCGGCGTAGAACTCCACCTCGCCGCTGTACCGCCCGTCGTCCACGGTCATCCGCGTCGCGATCACGTCGGTGACCCCGAGCAGCTCGCCGATCGGGCGCACCATCTCCTCGCCGGAGGCGGAGACGAGCACGACGTCCCGACCGGCCGCCTGATGCTCCTCGATCAGGGCGGCGGCCTCGGCATAGACGTACGGGTGGATGAGTTCGTGCAGCGTCTCGGCGACGATCTGGCGTACCTGGTCCACCGGCCAGCCCTTGCAGAGCTCGGCCAGATAGTCCCTGGTACGGGCCATCGTCTGCTCGTCTGTTCCGCCCAGGCGGAACATGAGCTGCGCGTATGCGGACTTGACGACGTCTCGCCGGTTGATCAGGCCGTCCCGATAGAACGGCCGTCCGAACGCCAGGGCGCTCGACTTGGCTATGACGGTCTTGTCCAGGTCAAAGAAAGCGGCACTTCGGCCCACGGCGCGAAAGTCTAGCGGGATGGTCTATGGTCGGCGGGTGGCCGGGGTCACCCACGCACGTCACTGGCCTGCTGTTCCTGATCCACGGGTCAGCAGAGGAGTGATGGTGATCACACCGCAGGAACCAAGTTTCGCAGGGAGTGGAGTTAACGCCACTCGACGTATACGGCTCCACTCAGGCATGCTTGTATTTACGACACAGTTTCATAGGCGTGTCCAACCAGCTCTCGGCGGTTGCACCCCCCGTGACCGCTGAGCGGGTTCGGCTCGACCCCCCCGGAGCCGAACCCCACAGACGGCCCCCGTCTCCCCCCGACGGGGGTCGTCTCCTATCCGGGGTTCGCGCCGGGTTTTCCGGCCTTGCCGTCGATCCCGGCGGCCTAGTCCGCGCGGCTCGTGATGGCCGCCTCGATGCGCAGGCCGATCCCGGTGAGGACCAGCAGGAAGCCGATCAGGTAGACGGTTTGCGGGCGTAACAGATCCGGTCCGGAGCCGGAGGTTATCCACAGGCGGGTGAGTTATCCACAGGCTGTGGACAGGGTGCTGCGCCGGGACCGGGCCGGGGCGGAAGGTGTGCGGGTAGCCCGTACCCACGCCGCTGGAGCACCCCATGCCACCCCGTACCTCCGTTCCCGCCGGCCCCCGCCGGCCGCTGGTCCTGACCTCCGACGACGAACTCCTCGACGACCTGCTCCGGCTCGCCGCGGCCGCCGGTGTCGAGGTCGAGGCGGTCCGCGATCCCGCCGGCGCCCGGCCCCGGTGGGCGGGCGCGCCGCTGGTGCTGGTCGGCACCGACCAGGCCCAGCCGTGCCTGCGGGCCCGGCTGCCGCGCCGGCCCCGGGTCGTGCTGGTCGGCCGCGCCGGCCACGGTGATCCGGCCTGGGACCTGGCCGAGCTCATCGGGGCGGAGCACATCGCGATGCTGCCGGCCGCGGAACCCTGGCTCGTGGACCGGCTCGGCGACGCCCCGACGGCCCGGTCCGGCCCGGGTGCGGGCCGCACCCTCGCGCTGATCGGCGGCCGGGGCGGTGCCGGTGCGAGCGTCCTGGCCGGCGGACTCGCCGTCACCGCCGCCCGGGGCGGACTGCGTACGCTGCTGGTCGACGCGGACCCGCTCGGCGGCGGCCTGGACCTGATCCTCGGCTGGGAACAGCTGGAGGGGCTGCGCTGGCCGGCGCTGAGCCAGGCCGACGGGCGCGTCGACGCGCCCGCGCTGGTACGCGCGCTGCCCAGCCGGGGCGACCTGGTGGTGCTCTCCTGGGATCGCGGCGACCTGCTGGCGCTCCCCGCCGAGGCGATGGCCGCCACCCTGGACGCCGGCTGCCGGGCCCGCGACCTCGTGGTCGTGGACCTGCCGCGCCGGCTGGACGACGCGGCCGTCCTCGCCCTGCAAGCCGCCGACCAGGCCTTCGTGGTGGTACCGGCCGAACTTCGCGCCATCGCCGCCGCGACCCGCGTCGTCGCCACGGTACTGCCGCACTGCGACCGGCTGTCGGCGGTGGTGCGCGGTCCGGCGCCGGGCGGATTGAAGTCCCGCGAGGTGGCCCGGGGACTCGGCCTGCCGCTGGCCGGCACGCTGCGACCCGAGCCCGGCCTGAGCCGTGGGCTGGAGCGCGGGGAGGCGCCGGCGGCGAGCGGACGCGGCCCGCTGGCCACCCTCTGCCAGCGCATTCTCGGCGAGCTGACCGGTGCCGCGTCGACCGGTGCGGGTGCCGCGTGACTCCGGACATGGCCGCCCGGGTGCGGCAACGCTTCGTCGCCGACGGCACCCCGGTCACCCCCGCCGCCGTCGTCTCGGCGGTACGCGCCGACCCCGGCACCGCCGTGCTCGGCGACACCACCGTGCTGCGGACGGCCACCCGGGTGCACCGCGACCTCGTCGGCGCCGGGCCGTTGGCGCCGCTGCTGGACGATCCGGACGTCACGGACGTGCTGGTCAACGGCGTGAGCGTGTGGGTGGACCGGGGCCACGGGCTGCGACCGGTGCCGATCGACCTCGGCACACCGGACGACGTACGGCGGCTCGCGCAGCGCCTCGCGGCGGCCTGCGGCCGGCGGTTGGACGACGGCTCGCCGTACGCCGACGCCCGCCTCGCGGACGGCACCCGGCTGCACGCCGTACTCCCGCCGGTGGCGACCACCGGCCCGTACCTGTCGCTGCGTACCTTCCGGCAGCGCCCGTTCACCCTCGACGAACTGGTCCGGCACGGCACGGTGCCGCGTCCGGCCGCCGACCTGCTCGCCGCCGTCGTGACGGCCCGGTTGGCGTACCTGGTCACCGGCGGCACCGGGTCGGGCAAGACGACCCTGCTCAACACCCTGCTGGGGCTGGTCCCGCGGACCGAGCGGATCGTCCTGGTCGAGGATGCCGCCGAGCTGCGTCCGGTGCACCCGCACGTGGTCGGCCTCCAGGCGCGAACCTCCAACGTGGAGGGTGCGGGCTCCGTCGGCCTGGCCGACCTGGTCCGGCAGGCGCTGCGGATGCGGCCCGACCGGCTGGTGGTGGGCGAGTGCCGAGGTGCCGAGATCGTCGACCTGCTCAGCGCGCTCAACACCGGACACGACGGCGGTGCGGGCACCATGCACGCCAACGCGCCCGGAGACGTACCGGCCCGGCTGGAGGCGCTCGGCCTCCTCGGTGGGCTGCCCCGGGCCGCCCTGCACGCCCAGGTCGCCGCCGCGCTCCAGGTGCTGCTGCAGCTGCGGCGGACCGCCGACGGGCGGGTGCTGGAGGCCGTCTGCCTGCTGCTGCCCGCCGGCCCGGAACGGTTGGTCACCGTCGTACCGGCCTGGGTGCGCGGCCACGGACCCGGGCCGGCGGCGACGGCACTGGCCCGGATGATCGCGAGCCGCGGCGTACCCGTGCCACCGGGGCTCGGCGGCGGCACCCCGCCGCATCCCGCCCCGTCTCCGGCCGCCCCGCCTCCCACCGCTCCGCCACAGCTCGCCCCGCCTCCCGCCGCTCCGCCCCGCCCGACCCCGCCTCCTCCCGCCGCCGCTGCGCGCCCGACCGGGCGGGAGGAGTCATGATCATTCCCTGGTGGCTCACCGCCGTCTGTCTGGTCGCGGCGGCCGGGATAGCGGGTTGGCCGACCCGCGACCAGCGGAGGCGACACCGGCTGGTGCTCGCCTCCGGCGCGGGCCGGGAACGCGGCGGCCGGCCGGGGCAGACCTGGCTCGCGCTCCGCGAGCGGCTGCTCGCCTCGCCCCGGCGTACCGTCCTGCTCTCGGGCGTACTCGCCGGCGGGGTCGCGTTGCTGCTCGCCGGACCCGTCGCCGCCTTCGCCGCGGGCGCGTACGGCGCCGCGGGGACGCGCGGCCTGCTGCGCCACAGCCACGGCCGTCAGGCGGTACGCGACCGTCGCCGTCGGCTCGATGCGCTCGCCGCGCTCGCGGCCGACCTGCGCGCCGGACTGCCGATACCGCCGGCGCTCGTCGTCGTGGCGGGTCTCGGCGCGGCGCCGCCCCCGGCCGGAGGACTGCTCGGCGCGGCCGAGACGTCCGGGAACGTGCCCGGTACGGGGTCGGCTCGGACGGCCGCGACGCCCGCGTACGGGCCCGGTACCGGCGCGACACCCGCGTATCCGCCTGGCGCGGGGGCGGCGCGGATCGAGACGCTGGCGTTGGCCGCCGGACGCCTCGCCGAGCAGACCGGTGCGCCGCTGGCCGACCTGCTGGAGCGGATCGAGACCGACGCCCGGACCCTCGACCGAGGGCTGGCCGGTGCCGCCGCCCAGGCCGCCGGTGCCCGCGCCACCGCCTGGCTGCTCGCGGGACTGCCGCTGGGCGGGATGGCGCTCGGTTACGGCATCGGCGTCGACCCGCTCGACGTGCTGCTGCACACCCCGATCGGAGCCGCCTGTGCCGGCGGGGCCATCCTGCTCCAGGTCGCCGGCCTGCTCTGGGCCGAGCGGCTGGTTTCGGGCCCGGGGCGGGCGTCGTGACGTCAACGCGAGCGCTCGTCGTCGCGGTCCTGCTCGGGGCCGTGCTGCTGCTGACGGTGGGCACGCCGAGCGCCCGGCGGGCCGTACGCCGCCGGCTCGGCCGGTTGGGCGGGCGGGTTCCCGCCCAGGCCGCCCCGGCCTCGCACCTCCGGGTCCCGGGTGCGTCGGCCTCCTCCGGCATCGGAGGACGGGCGTGGCGGCCGGACCTGATCCGGCTCGCGGCCCTGCTCGCCGGCCTGGCCGCCGCGCTCCTGCTCGGAGGCTGGACCGGGCCGGCGGCCGGCATCGTCGTCGCCGTCGGATGTGACCGGTCGCTGCGTCGCATCGAGACGCCCGCCGCGCGGGAGCGCCGGTTGCGGGAGGGGGCCGATCTGCCGCTCGCCGCCGACCTGCTCGCGGCGGCGCTGCGCGCGGGCGCCCCGGTGGACCGGGCGGTCGCCGCCGTGGCGGAGGCGGTCGGCGGTCCGTTGGGCGAGCGGCTGCGCCGCGTCGGCCGGATCCTGCTGCTCGGCGGCGGCCCCGAGGAGGCGTGGTCACAGCTCGCCCCGGTTGCCGGCGGGGAGCGCCTCGGCACGGCGGCGGTCCGTTCCGCGGCGAGCGGGGCGGCGCTGGCCGGGGCTCTCGGGCGGCTCGCCGACGACCTGCGGGCCGACCGGGCGACGGCGGCCGAGGCGGACGCCCGCCGGGCCGGCGTGCTCATCGTGCTTCCGCTCGGGCTCTGTTTCCTGCCGGCCTTCATTCTCGCCGGTCTGGTGCCGGTGATCGTCGCCGTGCTCGGCGACGTGCTCTGAGTCCCCAAGGGAGAGAGGAATCCATCATGCGTAAGTTGATCGCCCGGCTGCGGGGCGACGCCGGGATGAACACGGCCGAGTACGCCGTCGGTACGCTCGCGGCCGTCGCCTTCGCGGGCATCCTGCTCAAGGTTCTGACCTCGGGTAACGTCCAGGCGGCCCTGACCGCCGTGATCGACCGGGCGCTGCGGTGACCCGGCGCCGGCGGGTCGGGCGTGACCGGGGCTCGTTCACCGCCGAGCTGGCCGCCGGCCTGCCGGCGCTGACGCTGCTGCTGCTCGCCGGGCTGACCGCCGTCCTGGCGGTCGACACCAAGGCTCAGTGCGTGGACGCGGCGCGGGAGGCGGCGCTGGCAGCCTCCCGCGGCGAGTCCGGCACGGCGGCGGGAAACCGCTCGGCCCCGCCCGGGGCCACCGTCTCGGTCGAGATCGGACGCGAGACGGTGCGCGCGACGGTACGGGCACCGGTGCGCGCGCTCGGCGCACGCCTACCGAGGATGAGCGTGGCCGCGACCGCGGTGGCCGCCGTCGAACCGGGTGACCCGGAGCCGCTCCCATGACCGGCTCGACCGGCGGCGCACGTCGACCGCCCCGGCACGCGTACCGCGTCCGGCGTGCCGCCGGAGAGGTCATCGTCCGCCCCGGTCCGCTACCGTCCGGACCGCCCGAACACGCGCACCGCCGCCGGCGGGGCCCGCTGTACCGGGGCCGGGGCCGGGGCTGGGGCGCGGACCGGAGCCAGGGCGGGAGCGGGCGCCGGGGTGGACGCGGGTTCCGGGACGGGAGCGGACGCGCGGTCCGGAGCGGGACCGGCTGCCCGGGCGGAGACGGAATCCGAGTCGGGAGCGGCATCCTGGGCGGGAGCGGCACCCTGGGCGGGAGCGCGAACGGTGCCCGAGGCGTGCAGGGGCCGCGCGCCCGTGCGCTGCCGTGGCGGGGCTGGCTCCGGCGGTGGCCCGGCCGCACCGAGCCGGCGGGCGCCCGGGCCGGGACCGGGCGCGGTCGGGCGCGGCCCGGCCGGGGTCGGACCGACGACGGCAACGCGTCGCTCTGGCTGCTGGTCATCGGGCTACTGCTGCTGACCGCGGGGCTTGCCGCGGCGGCCGTGGGGGCGGCCCGGGTGGCCCGGCACGAGGCCCGGGTCGCGGCCGACCTCGGGGCTCTCGCCGGTGCGGTGCGGGCGCTGGACGGCGCCTCGGTGGCCTGCGCGCAGGCGTCGACCATCGTCGCGCGCAACGGCGGCCGACTCGTCACCTGCCGGCTCGACGGCCTCGACGTGCAGATCGGCGTCGAGGTCGCGGTACGGCCCCTGCCGGCGCTGAGCCGGGTCGCCGGCGCCACCGCCCGGGCCGGACCGGTCCGCGACCAGGGCGAGGCGACGCCGGGTATCGGGGAGTAGCCGCCATCACGCGGGGCGGGGACGAGCGCGGGCAGTCAGTCGCCTGCGCTCCGCCCGGCCGGCCTCCCGCACCGGCGCGCGGTGGGCCGGGACCGCCGGCCCCGGGTCCGGCCGTCCAGGAATCAGCGGACCCCCTCCACTGCGCTCTTGACCAGCCAGTTGTTGAGGATCTGGTGGATGCTGTAGAGGCGTTCGTTGATCATGTTCAGGCGTTCGGCCTGCGCCAGGGCGGCGTACGCCTGGGCCAGGGCGATCTGCTGGTCCACGGTGAGATGGTCCTGGTTGATGGTGTAGAGCAGCTCGACGGTTTCGTCGATGGTGTCGCCCACGACATCCTCCTCTGAGTGCCTTATGGAAGCGCTCCCACGTGGCGAGTTATAACCATCGCACAGTCCATCTATGCCTGTGAATTACTTGGGTTCTTTCGGCAAATTGGCCAAGACCACGTCGAGGATCCGGACGGCCGCCGCCTTCTCCAACGGATTGTTGCCGTTGCCGCACTTCGGCGACTGCACGCAGGACGGGCAGCCGGTCTCGCAGCCGCACTCGGCGATCGCGGCCCGGGTGGCGCGCAGCCAGGACGAGGCCGCCTCGTACGCGCGTTCCGCGAAGCCGGCACCGCCCGGGTGCCCGTCGTACACGAAAACGGTGGGCAGCCCGGTGTCCGGGTGCAGCGCCGTCGAGATGCCCCCGATGTCCCAGCGGTCGCAGGTCGCCACCAGGGGGAGCAGCCCGATCGCGGCGTGCTCGGCGGCGTGCAGCGCCCCGGGCACCTCGGCCGTCGTGATCCCCGCCTCGGCCAGCGACGCCTCGGTGAGGGTGAACCAGACCGCCACCGTACGCAGCTCGCGGGCGGGCAGGTCCAGCGGGCGCGTGTCGATCACCTCGCCGGTGGCGATGCGCCGCCGCTGGTACGAGACGACCTGGCTGGTGACGTCGACCTCGCCGAGGAAGAGGCTGACCGGTCCGGCGTCGACCCGGGACCGGACCGACAGCACCGAGAGGTCGGTGACGTCCCGGGCGTGCGTGGACCAGTCCGGCTCCTGGGCGTGCACCAGCGCGCAGCCGTCCGCCAGGTCCAGCTCGTCCACCACGTACGAGACGCCCTGGTGCAGGTAGACCGCGCCCGGGTGCACCAGGAAGTGCGACGAGCCCGGGTCCACGGTGCCGAGCAGCCGGCCGGTCGACGACTCCACCACCGCCACCGGCGTACCGCCGGTGCCCCGCAGGTCGACGTCCGGCCGCCCGGTGTGCCGCCAGTACCAGCCGGTCGGGCGTTTGCGCAGCGCGCCCGCGGCGACCAGCGCCTCCACCGCCGCCGGGGCGCCCTCGCCGAAGAGGGCGAGATCGGCCGGGGTCAGCGGTGCCTCGGCCGCCGCGCAGCAGAGTTGGGGGCCGAGCACGTACGGGTTGTTCGGGTCGAGCACGGTCGCCTCGACCGGGCGCCCGAACAGCGCCTCCGGATGGTGGACCAGGTAGGTGTCCAGCGGGTCGTCGCGGGCCACCAGCACCGCCAGCGCCTCCCGCGCGGACCGGCCCGCCCGGCCGGCCTGCTGCCAGAGCGAGGCGCGGGTGCCCGGGTAGCCGCAGATCAGCACGGCGTCCAGCCCGACCAGGTCCACCCCCAGCTCCAGCGCGTTGGTGGAGGCCAACCCGAGCAGCTGCCCGGAGAGCAGCGCGCGTTCCAGGGCCCGCCGCTCCTCCGACAGGTACCCGGCCCGGTAGGCGGCCACCCGGTCACCGAGGCCGGGCACCGCCTCGTCCAACTGCCGCCGCGCGGTGGTCGCGACCACCTCGGCGCCCCGCCGGGACCTGACGAAGGCCAGGGTGCGCACCCCCGCGGCGACCGCGTCGCTGAGCAGGTCGGCGGTCTCCCGCAGCGCGGAGCGCCGGACCTGCCCCACCCCCTCCGGCCCGTCCTCGTCCGCGCGGCCGTCACCGGCCCCACCCGCCCCGTCGTCGTCCGCGCGGCCGTCGTCCGCCCCGCCGTCGGGCTCCGCGTCGAACCCGCCGGTGGAGCCGGTCACCGGAGGCGGCAGCAGCGGAGGCTCCCACAGGGCGAAGGTCAGCCCGCCCCGCGGCGACGAGTCCTCGGTCACGGCCGTGACGGGCAGGCCGGTGAGCCGCTCGGCCGCCGCGGCCGGGTCGCCGGAGGTCGCCGAGGCGAGCACGAACACCGGCGTACCGGCCGACGGCCGGGACCGGTCGTCCGGGCCGGCCACCGCCACCGACGGCCCGTACCGGGCGGCCTGGCGGCGCAACCGGCGCAGCACGTGCGCCACGTGCGAGCCGAAGACACCCCGGTAGGTGTGGCACTCGTCGACCACCACGAAGGCGAGCCGGCGCAGGAACGTCGACCAGTGCGCGTGCCCCGGCAGGATGCCGTGATGCAGCATGTCGGGGTTCGTCAGGACGAATCGGGAGTGTCGCCGGATCCACTCCCGCTCGGCGCGCGGCGTGTCCCCGTCGTAACAGGCCGGGCGTACCCCGTCGAGCTCCAGCTCGGCTACGGCCCGCAGCTGGTCGGCGGCGAGCGCCTTCGTCGGAGCCAGGTAGAGCGCCGTGGCCCGGGGATCGGTCAGCAGGGCGGCGAGGGTGGGAAGCTGGTACGCGAGGGACTTGCCCGAGGCGGTACCGGTAGCGACGATCACATGCCGGCCCTCGTACGCGTGGTTGGCCGCGGTGACCTGGTGCCGCCACGGGGTGACCACGCCGCGCCGCGCGAGCCCCGCCCGGAGCGGCTCGGGCACCCAGTCCGGCCAGGGCGCGGTGACGCCCGCGCTGGGGGCCACCCGTTCGACGTGCGTCACCGGATCGTCCGTGGCGGTGGCGCGCGCACCCAGCCGGCGGAGCAGCTCGCCGGGGGCCGGCACGCCGACCGGCGTGGAGATGCCCCCGCCGGAGCCTGCCGATACTGTGGCTGCGGACGTCACGTCCTGCACTCTCGCACTGACCGGGGCACCGGGAAAAGGCGGGGCACGCGACCCGGGCCACGGGGACGAGGACCCGGGACGCCGAGCCCGCCGGCCGGGAAGGGGCCTGGCCGCCGACCGGCGCGGCGCCTCGGTGCGCACCCGACCGGTCGGTGGTTAGATGCGCAGGAGCGCGTGGATCCGAATTCCGGCCACGAGATCCGGTCCCGGTACCGCCGGGCGGGGTCCGTGCCGGGGCCCGGCCAGAGGAGGAGATCGATGGAACTGTCGCTGGCGACCCGCACCGTCGCCGAGCACACGGTGCTGGAGGTCGGCGGCGAGGTGGACGTCTACACCGCCCCCCGGCTCCGGGAGCGTCTGGTCGAGCTGGTGGACGGCGGGGCCCGCAAGGTCGTCGTCGACCTCGGCCGGGTCGACTTCCTCGACTCGACCGGGCTGGGTGTGCTGGTCGGCGCCCTGAAGCGGCTGCGGGCGGCCGGCGGTGGTCTCGACCTGGTCTGTGACAAGGAGCCACTGCTCAAGATCTTCCGGATCACCGCGCTGGACCAGGTGTTCCCGATCCACCCCAGCGTCGACGCGGCGATCGCCGCGACCTCCGACGGCCCCGAGGCGTGATGTCGACGGTACGACTGTCGTTCTCCCCCGCGCCGGTGCACGTACGTACCGCCCGGCTGGTCGGCGTGGCGGTGGCGCGCCGCGCCGGCGTCGCCGAGGAGTTGCTGGACGAGGTACGGCTGGCGATCGGCGAGGCCTGTGCCCGCGCGGTCGCCCTGCACCGTCAGTACGGACTCAAGGATCTCGTCCTGATGGAGATGTCCGACGAGGGCCCGTACGTGGTCCGGGTCATCGACCGCGCGCCGATCGAGGCCGGGCTCGGCCTGGCGGCGCTGCCCCCCGACGAACTCGCGGACGAGTCGCTGACCGACGAGGCGCTGACGGTCGGTGTCGGATTTGCCCTTCTCGCGGGCTTTGTCGAGGACCTGCAGGTGCGCCCCGTCGCCGAGGGGATCGGTACCGAGGTCCGCATGGTCTGGCCGCTCCCTCGCTGATCCCGCTCGGGCGCGCCCCTGTCCGGCAGTGGTCCGGCTTACCTCTGAAGCTTGGGGTGGGGCCCGCCGTACCCGGCGAATCCCGTCAGGCTTGATGTCTTCGCGGGGCACGGCGGGCCCCACTTCGCGGACGTGCCGGGCCGTGCTTCGCCGCGCGGTCGCCTTCGCGCCGGGCGGTCAACTCGCGGGCGCCGGGCGTCCTCCGCGGTTACACCGGGGCGGGGGTGTCACTTCGGGGGCGGGTCGCGCCTCGTGCGCGGCGGGTTCCACCCCGGCCCGGTGTGAAGGCGTGGGCGAGAGCGCTGTGCCGGCGCACTGTGCGGAGAGTGTGGCCACTCTTACCCCAGCATGAGGCATTAACACAACGACGAAGATCACCACGACACGGTGGGGCGTCGGTGTGACCTCCAACACGATGGGCGACTAAAGTACCCGGGGTTATCAGCAAGTGTCCTGGTCCCGCACCCGCGGGGACAGATGATCATCGCTGATCCGCACGTACCTGGGTCGGCGCGGCACTTGCGACTTCGCGTCTGACGCCTGCCGGAACGTCCCCCGGCGGGCGTGACTGTTCGGTACAGGAGGACATAGATGTCCGGGAGCTTGGCCGCCGAGGGCGGCAGGTTGTCCCTCACCGGTGCGAATCCGTCGTACGTCATCGTCGCCGCCGTGATCGCCCTGGTGGCGCTCGGTTTCGCGGCGGCACTGACCAGGACGGTGCTGTCGGCCGGTACGGGAACCACGAGAATGCAGGAGATCTCCGGGGCCGTCCAGGAGGGCGCCACCGCCTATCTCCTCCGTCAGTTCAGAACCCTCGGCATATTCGTCGTCATCGCCGTGGTGTTGCTCTTCCTGCTCCCGGTGCACGACACCCAGGGCGACGAACTCGCGGTGAAGATCGGGCGGTCGGCCTTCTTCGTGGTGGGCGCGGCGTTCAGCGCCTTCATCGGCGGCGCCGGCATGGCCCTGGCGACCCGGGCCAACCTGCGGGTGGCCGCCGCCGCCCGGGAACATCAGGGAGGCCGTGAGGCCGCGATGCAGGTGGCCTTCCGCACAGGTGGTGTGGTCGGCTTCCTCACCGTCGGCCTCGGCCTGCTCGGCGCGGCGCTGGTCGTACTGATCTTCCGCGGCGACGCGCCGACCGTGCTGGAGGGCTTCGGCTTCGGTGCCGCGCTGCTCGCCATGTTCATGCGGGTCGGCGGCGGCATCTTCACGAAGGCCGCCGACGTCGGCGCCGACCTGGTCGGCAAGGTCGAGCAGGGGATCCCGGAGGACGACCCGCGCAACGCGGCGACCATCGCCGACAACGTGGGCGACAACGTCGGCGACTGCGCCGGCATGGCCGCCGACCTGTTCGAGTCGTACGCGGTGACGCTGGTCGCCGCGCTCATCCTGGGCCGGGCCGCGTTCGGCGAGGACGGGCTGGTCTTCCCGCTGATCGTCTCCGGCATCGGCGTGATCATCGCGATCATCGGGGTCTTCATCACCCGGCTGCGCGCCTCGGACCGCAACGGCCTGACCGCCATCAACCGGGCCTTCTACCTCTCCGCGCTGATCTCCGCCGTGCTGGTGGCGGTCGCCGCCTGGCTGTACCTGCCGAGCGACTTCGCCGACTTCGGCGGCGGGGTGCCCGACGTGGCCGGCAACCCGCGGGTGGTGGCCATCGGCGCGGTCGTGATCGGCATCGTGCTGGCCGCGGCGATCCAGGCGCTGACCGGGTACTTCACCGAGACCAACCGCCGCCCGGTGCAGGACATCGGCAAGAGCTCGCTGACCGGCCCGGCCACCGTCGTCCTCGCCGGCATCAGCGTGGGCCTGGAGTCCGCGGTCTACTCGGCGCTGCTGATCGCCGGTGGCGTCTTCGGCGCGTTCCTGCTCGGCGGCAGCTCGGTCACGCTCTCGCTCTTCGCGGTCGCGCTGGCCGGCACCGGCCTGCTCACCACGGTCGGCGTGATCGTGGCGATGGACACCTTCGGCCCGATCTCGGACAACGCGCAGGGCGTGGCGGAGATGTCCGGTGAGATCGACGAGCAGGGTGCCCGCACCCTGACCGAGCTCGACGCGGTGGGCAACACCACCAAGGCGATCACCAAGGGCATCGCGATCGCCACCGCGGTGCTCGCCGCGACGGCGCTCTTCGGGTCGTACACGGACACGCTGAACACGTCGTACCTGGACGCCGGGGTGAAGGACGTCGGTGGCGAGATCCTCTCCGCCCTGAACGTCGCCAACCCGCGCAACCTGGTCGGCCTCGTCATCGGCGCGGCGGTGGTCTTCCTCTTCTCCGGCCTGGCCATCAACGCGGTCTCCCGCTCGGCTGGGGCGGTCGTGATGGAGGTACGCCGCCAGTTCCGCGAGCTGCCGGGGATCATGGACGGTAGCCAGCGCCCCGAGTACGGCAAGGTCGTGGACATCTGCACCCGGGACGCCCAGCGCGAGCTGATGACCCCCGGTCTGCTCGCCATCATGGCGCCGATCGCGGTCGGCTTCGGCCTCGGGCCCGGCGCGCTGGCGTCGTACCTGGCCGGCGCCATCGGGGCCGGCACGCTGATGGCGGTCTTCCTGGCCAACTCCGGTGGTGCCTGGGACAACGCCAAGAAGCTGGTCGAGGACGGCTCGTTCGGCGGCAAGGGCTCGGACGCGCACGCCGCCACGGTCATCGGCGACACCGTCGGCGACCCGTTCAAGGACACCGCCGGCCCGGCGATCAACCCGCTGATCAAGGTGATGAACCTGGTCTCGCTGCTGATCGCGCCCGCCGTGGTGACGTTCAGCGTGGGCGAGGACCGCAACGTCGGCGTACGGGTCGGCATCGCCCTCGTCGCGACGCTGGTCATCGTCGTCGCGGTCGTCTTCAGCAAGCGCAAGCCGGTCGCGATGTCCGGTTCGGACGACGGCCCGGGCAGCACCGGTGCCGGCAGCGCGGACCCGCGGCCGGAGGCCGTCACCGCCTGACCCGGTCGCGCCGGGCCGCCCGGCGCGGCCACACCCCTGGCCGGTACGTCACCCGTGCCGGCCAGGGGTTGGTCCGCCGCGCGGGGCACGTGAGTGAACCCCGACGGGCACAGGTAACTATTAGCGTCGGGCCGAGAAAGCCGTACGCTGCAACGCATGCGTACGCCCCGGTCGGCAGCCGCCGGAAGGCTGACGGTGGTCCTGGCCACTCTCGTACTCGCCGTCGGGGCCTGTGGCGGCGGTCCGACCGCGCAGCGCTGGGCGGCGACGGTCTGCGACGCGCTCGCGCCGTGGCGGGCCGAGATCAGCAACCTGACCCGCAGCACGCAGGAACAGATGACCGCGCAGACCACCCCGGCGCAGGCGAAGGAGAACCTGGTCCGGCTGTTGGGCGGGGCCGAGCAGGCGAGCGAGACGGCCCGCCGGAAGGTGGCCGAGGCGGGGGTGCCGGACGTGGAGCAGGGCGACGCGGTGGCCGAGGGCTTCACCACCTCGCTCGCCCGGGTGCGGGACGCCTACGGCAGGGCGCGGAAGACCATCGAGGCGTTGGGCACCGGCCAGCCCGGCGCCTTCTACGACGGGGTCAAGGCCGCGGTCGACACGCTCAACGAGGAGTACGACGCGAGCGGGCTGGACACCAGCAAGCTCAACTCACCCGAGCTCAAGCAGGCCTTCGACGAGGTCCCGGAGTGTCGCTGACACCGTTTGGCGAACCTGCCGCCCCGGCGCTGGAACAGGATCCGGTGCCGGGGCTCGACATGGTCGCGGAGCTGGTGCGCACCCCCGCCGGAACCCGGCCGGCGGCCGGGGCCGAGGCGGCGCCCGGGGCCGACGCCCCGTCCGGGCCGGCCCGGCGGGACAAGCCGCATCAGGGCTCGGCGCAGCGGGGTGAGCCCGATCCGGCCCGGCAGCTCTCCCTCTTCGGGGTGGAGGCCGCCGAGCCCTCGATCGCCGACCTCGCGGGGCTGCTCGCCGGGCCCGGCGAGGTGGTCCGGATGGGCGGTACCGCCCGGGTCTCGATCGTCGTGACGGCGGCCTGGCGGGTGCACGTGCTCGTGGCCGAGCTGGGCCGGCGCGGGCTGACCGCGACCTGGGTCAACGAGGAGGACGAGCGGCACGGGGTGCGTACCTCGTACACCACGACGCTCGCCCCGCTGGCCCGTAGCTGGCTGCGCGGCACGGTCAAGCACCCGCCGGCGAACTTCCACCTCAACGGGGCCCGGTTGCGGCTCTGGTTCGCGGCGGCCGGCGAGCCCGAGCCCCAGGGTTTCCTGCTGCGGCTCGGCCCCGCCGACGCGACGCACTGGGCGCGGACCGGCGCCGCGCTGGCCGCGATCGGGCTGCCGGCCGAGCTGGTCGAGGCGGGGCCGCACGGTCCGGCGTACCGGATCAACGGCCGGCGGTGGCTGGCCCGGCTGGCCGAGCTGGTCGGTGAGCGGCCGGCGGCCGCGCCGCCGGCGGGCTGGCCCGGGGTCCGGCCGGACGCTCCCGAAGCTCGGGCGAATGTCCGATCCCAGACATGAACTGCCTGATTTCGGGCGATATCTTCGGCCCTTCGCGGCCGGTCGCTGAGGTAAATAATGCAGTGGGGCCCGGACCGGCCGATACCGGGTGTACGGTGTCGCCGTCCGGGACGACCGTCGCGCGACGCCGGCCGCCGGTGAAGTAACCGCTGCTCGCGGGACCTCTTCGACGCCCGCGCAACCCGTAGGCCGGCGAGCGCGTTACGTTGGACGTTCAGACCGCCGGCCGCTGGCCGCGGCCGGGCGGCGAGCGCGGCGCACCGCGTTCGACCGGGCGACACACCGGAAGTGAGGTCGGGGAGAAACGTGCCGAGCAACGCCAAGAGCACCCGTCTGGTCATCGTCGAGTCACCGGCGAAGGCCAAGACGATCTCGGGCTACCTCGGCCCGGGGTACGTCGTGGAGGCGAGCCTCGGGCATGTCCGGGACCTGCCCCGCAACGCCGCCGAGATCCCCGCCGGGTACGAGGACAAGCCCTGGGCCCGGCTCGGGGTCGATGTGGATCATGGATTCACCGCCCTGTACGTGGTCTCGCCCGACCGGAAGAAGCAGATCAGCAAGCTGCGCTCGCTGGTCCGGGAGGTGGACGAGGTCTACCTCGCCACGGACGAGGACCGCGAGGGCGAGGCGATCGCCTGGCACCTGGTCGAGACGCTGAAGCCCCGGGTGCCGGTACGCCGGATGGTCTTCCACGAGATCACCCGGCCGGCGATCCAGGCCGCGGTCGCCAACCCCCGGGAGATCGACCGCGACCTCGTCGACGCCCAGGAGGCGCGCCGCATCCTGGACCGCCTCTACGGCTACGAGGTCTCCCCGGTGCTGTGGAAGAAGGTGCGCACCGGGCTGAGCGCCGGCCGGGTCCAGTCGGTGGCGACCCGGATCGTGGTCGAGCGCGAGCGGCAGCGGATGGCCTTCCGCACCGCCGACTACTGGGACATCCTGGCGACCCTCGCCGTCGGCGAGGCGGGCGAGGGCCCACGGACCTTCCACGCCACGCTGGTGGCGCTCAACGGCGACCGGATCGCCACGGGCAAGGACTTCGAGCCGACCACGGGCCGGGTGAAGCCCGGGTCCGGGGTGCTCCACCTGGACGAGGACGGGGCTCGCGGACTGGCCGCCCGGCTCGACGGGCGGCCGTTCACTGTCACCCGGGTCGAGGAGAAGCCGTACCGGCGGCGGCCGTACGCGCCGTTCATCACCTCCACGCTCCAGCAGGAGGCGGCCCGCAAGCTGCGGTACTCCTCGCAGCAGACGATGCGCACGGCGCAGCGGCTGTACGAGAACGGCTACATCACCTATATGCGTACCGACTCGGTCAACCTGTCGGAGACCGCCATCGCGGCGGCCCGGCGGCAGATCGTCGAGCTGTACGGCGAGCGCAACGTACCGCCGGAGCCGCGCCGCTACACCGGCAAGGTCAAGAACGCGCAGGAGGCGCACGAGGCGATTCGGCCGGCCGGCGACAACTTCCGCACCCCGGGGGACGTGGCCAACGAGCTGTCGGCCGACGAGTTCAAGCTCTACGAGCTGATCTGGCGCCGTACCATCGCCTCGCAGATGACCGACGCGGTCGGCTCCAGCGTCTCGGTGCGCATCCGTGCCCTGAGCAGCACCGGCGAGGAGGCCGACTTCGGCGCCACCGGTAAGACGATCACCGACCCGGGCTTCCTGCGCGCGTACGTCGAGTCGTCCGACGACGAGAACGCCGAGGCAGAGGATGCCGAGCGGCGGCTGCCGACGCTGGTCAAGGACCAGCCGCTGACCGCCGAGGAGTTGGCCGCGACCGGGCACACCACCCAGCCGCCGGCCCGCTACACCGAGGCGTCGCTGGTCAAGCAGCTGGAGGAGCTGGGCATCGGCCGCCCCTCCACGTACGCGTCGATCATGCAGACCATCCAGGACCGCGGGTACGTCTTCAAGCGCGGCCAGGCGCTCATCCCGTCCTTCCTCGCCTTCGCGGTGGTCGGCCTGCTGGAGCGGCACTACCCCCGGCTGATCGACTACAACTTCACCGCCTCGATGGAGAACGAGCTGGACGAGATCGCCGGCGGCGACCACGCCGCGGTCGACTTCCTCACCGCGTTCTACTTCGGCGCCGACGGCGGCGGGGCCGGCGACCAGACCATCGCCCGCTCCGGCGGGCTGAAGAAGCTGGTCACCGAGAACCTCAGCGAGATCGACGCGCGCAGCGTCAACTCCATCCCGCTCTTCAAGGACGACGAGGGCCGCGACGTGGTGGTCCGGGTCGGCCGCTACGGCCCCTACCTGCAACGACTTCAGCCGGGCGCCGAACATGGAGCGGCGCCCGCCGAGCGCGAGGATCAGGTCGGCGCCGGGGGCGAGGAGCTTTCCTCGCCGGGCGCGGGGGACCGCGCGCCGATCCCCGAGGGAATCGCCCCGGACGAGCTGACCCCGGAGAAGGTGCACGAGCTCTTCCTGGGCGGCGGGGGCGAGCGCAAGCTGGGCGAGAACCCCGAGACCGGCGAGCCGGTCGTGCTGAAGTCCGGCCGGTTCGGCCCGTACGTCTCCAGCGGCGACCGCAACGCCTCGCTGCTGCGTACCCAGTCGCCGGAGACGCTCTCGCTCACCGACGCGCTCCGGCTGCTCACCCTGCCCCGGGTCGTCGGCGTCGGCCCCGACGGCGCGGAGATCGTCGCCGCGAACGGTCGCTACGGCCCGTACGTCAAGCGGGGCGACGACTACCGCTCGCTCGACTCGGAGGAGAAGCTCTTCACGGTCACCCTGGACGAGGCGCTGGCCCTGCTCGCGGCGCCGAAGACCCGGCAGCGCCGGGCGGCGGCCCCGCCGCTGCGGGAGATGGGCGCCGACCCGCTGACCGAGAAGCCTCTGGTGATCAAGGACGGCCGGTTCGGCCCGTACGTCACCGACGGCGAGACGAACGCGTCGCTGCGGCGCGGCCAGACGCCGGAGTCGCTCACGCTGGAACAGGCCTCGGAGATGCTGGCCGAGAAGCGGGCCAAGGGTCCGGCGACGCCGCGCAAGAAGGCGACCGCGAAGAAGGCACCGGCGAAGAAGACGACCGCGAAGGCGGCCGAGGGCGAGGCCGCGCCGGCGAAGAAGACCGCCGCCAAGAAGGCGACGGCCAAGAAGACGACCGCCGCGGCCAAGAAGACCACGGCCGCCAAGAAGACGGCGACCGCGGCGAAGAAGGCCGCGGCCGCCAAGGAGTAGCGCGGCCGAGCCGGATCAGGGGCCGAGGACGCGGCCGGTGTAGGCGTTGGCGAAGACCCGACCGGGGTCGAGCCGGTCGCGTACCGCCAGGAAGTCGTCGAATCGCGGGTACGCGGGGCGCAGCGACGCCGCGTCCCGGTAGTGCAGCTTCCCCCAGTGCGGCCGGCCACCGAGCCCGCTGGCGATCTCCTCGAAGGCGCGGAAGTACGGCTCGTGCGGTACGCCGACGAACTGGTGGACCGCCACGTAGGCCGACTCGCGCCCGTACCCGTGCGAGAGCCAGATGTCGTCCGGGGCGGTGAACCGCACCTCGACCGGGAAGAGCACCCGGCCGGGGAGCCGGTCGACCAGGCCGCGCAGGGCGCCGAGCGCCTCGGGCAGGGCGTCCCGGGGCAGCGCGTACTCCATCTCGGTGAAGCGGACCCGGCGCGGGGTGCAGAAGACGGTGTCGGACCGGCCGGTGTAGGTGCGGGCGGTCAGCGCCCGGGACGAGATGGCGCTGATCGAGGGCACCACGGCCGGCACCGCCCGGCCGAGCCGGCAGGCGCCGGCGAAGACGGTGTTGGCGAGGAACTCGTCGTCGAGCCAGCCGCGCAGCCGGGGCAGCGGTCGGTCGTTGGCGGGTACCCGGTTGTTGGTCTTGATCTGTACCCGTTCGGTGTACGGGAACCAGTAGAACTCGAAGTGGTCGTTGCCGGAGATCAGCTCCGGCAGCCGCGCCAGCACCTCGCCGAGCGGCGCCGGCCGCTCGTGGGCCCGCAGCACGAACGCGTCCACGCAGCGCAGCGTCACCTCGGTGAGTACGCCCAGCGCACCGAGACCGACCCGGGCGGCCGCGAACTCCTCCGGATGGCTCGCCGCGGAGCAGGTCAGCACCGTGCCGGCGCCGGTGACCAGGGTCAGCTCCTCGACGAAGGTGGAGAGGCAGCCGAAGCCGGCCCCGGTGCCGTGGGTGCCGGTCGAGATGGCGCCCGCCACGGTCTGCGCGTCGATGTCGCCGAGGTTCGGCAGCGCGAGGCCGTGCGCGCAGAGCAGCTCGTTGAGCGCCCGCAGCGTCGTCCCGGCCGGTACGGTGACCAGCCGTCGCGCGCGGTCGACCCGGGTCTCGCCGGCCAGGCCGCCCAGGTCCAACCGCAGTTCGTCGCAGCGGGCGATGTCGGTGAAGGAGTGCCCGCTGCCGACCGCCTTCACGTGCCGCCCGCCCGCCGCGGCGTCCCGTACCGCCGAGACGATCTCGTCGACCGTCCCGGGCCGCAGGGCCGGACCGCTGGCCCGCTGGTTGCCGGCCCAGTTCGACCAGGCCGTGCCCGTGTGTGCCGGAGGTGGTGCGCTACCGCCCATGCGTCCTCCACAGCGGAAAGTGAGTAACCTTCATATCAGGATTCGTGCCGCCGGTAAACACCGCAAATCGCCCCCGCTCGTTAGTCCAGGTAGCGTTTCGAAATCGCGACGTTCAGCTATCTTCACGCGTCGAAAGGGGAGTGGCGAGGAGTGTCCACATCAACCGCCACGACCGGTCCACTGCGCCGGGTACCGGTACAGGGCCGTAGCGTTGCCCGAGTCCAGCGGATGCTCGACGTCTGCGCCGAACTCGTAGACGAGGTGGGCTACGAGGGCCTCACCACGACCCTGCTCGCCGAGCGGGCCGAGGTGGCCATTGGCTCGGTGTACCAGTTCTTCCCGGACAAGCGGGCGATCGTGCAGGCGCTGACCCTGCGCAACATGGAGGCCTACCTGCAACGCCTGAGCGACCGCTTCTCCCGCGGCGACCTCGAGCGCTGGTGGGACGGGGTCGATGCCGGCATCGACGAGTACATCGCGATGCACCGTACGGTGCCCGGCTTCCGTACGCTGCACTTCGGCGACGTGGTCGACGTGCACCTGCTCGACGAGACCCGGGACAACAACGGCGTCATCGCCGAGCAGCTCGCCCGCGTGCTGGTCGAGCAGTTCGGCATCGCCGACACCGTCTGCCTCCGGTTCGCGCTGGAGATCGCGGTGGAGGTCGCCGACGCCCTGATCAAGTTGGCGTTCCGCCGCGACCAGGACGGCGACGAGCAGGTGTTGGCCGAGGCCAAGGCGGTGATCCGCGAGTACCTGCACCGCCAGGTCGACGGCCAGCCAGCCAGCCCGCCCGCCGGCCAGCCCAACCGGCCCGCCGAATCCACGGACGCCGCCCAGCCGGCGGAGGTGCGCGAGCCCGCCGGCCAGTCCAGCCGGCCCGCCGAATCCACGGACGCCGCGCCCGCCGTCGAGGACGAGTCGGTGACCGCCCCGTCCGCCGAGACCGGTGAGCCGGCGAAGGCCGGCGTGCCCGCTCGGGACGGGGAGACCGCGAAAGCGGCCCGGTCCGCGAAGCACGCGTCGGTCAGGGTGACCCAGCCGGACCGGTCGCGCGACGGCGACCCGATCCCCAGCGGCGCGAACGAGGGCTGACCAGCGCGGGAACGGTCGGTACGCCGCCCGCGCGGGCGGCGTACCCGCCGAGGCCGTCGTCCGGACCAGCGCGAGCCGCGTCAGCGGGGGCCGCCGTGCCCGGCGAGGACATCAAGCGTGACGGGACTCGCC
>NZ_JBFAPK010000025.1:0-107239 GCF_040676675.1 Micromonospora sp. NPDC049559
CCACGTCTTCGCGCTCGAGGCGGCGACCCCGATCGAGAACGAGGTGGACCGGCTCGACGTGCTGTACGGCTTCCGGCCGGCCACCCCTCCCGCGGTTCCGCGCGCTGAGCGGTGCGGTCAGACCTTCGCCTTGCCGAGGATCCGGTTCACTGTTGTCCCGCAGACCGGACACTTGCCCTTGGCCATGTTCATCCCGGTCTTCGAGACCTCGACCGTGCCCTCGAAGTCGCGCTTCTCCTTGCACTTCACGCAGTACCCGTTGTAAGTCTGGGCCGTTTCGGCCACGATGCCCTCCTAGTCCTAATCCGTCCGGATCTGCTGATCCCGACGGGGCGCCCGGCGGCGGGCCACGCGGCTCCGACGCCTGGGAATTGTTCCGCGGCCACCTCGTGACCGCCGGTCCGCGGACCCTACCCAGGTCGGGGCGGTTCCATGCGAGCCATGCATCGACACTGTGAGGAAGCCGACGACGAGAGTGTGCATGCCGGAATAGGTCGGATAAGTCAGTTTCGCAGGGACACGCCGGGTGAACCGCTCAAGATGGCCCGGGGGAGGTCCCCTGAGGTTACGGGCCGTGATCGACTAAGTTGGCGGAAGTCGGGTCGGACCGCGCCGGGCGAACGGTATTTCGGAACCCCGATACCTTCGTTGAAGAATCCTCAACAAATTTTTTTGGGACACCCGACCATCAATTTGTACTTTTCCGGCACCCCCCGGCGCGTTGACTCTTGCGGTGAGCAGGTCAAAGCGCATTAGCTTTCCTTCGTGAACGGAACCCGGGGCGACGCGGGCCGATAATGGCTGGGGCGCGGAAGCCGGTCGTAGAGGTACGGCGCAGCGAGCGTCGGCGCCGGACGGTGTCCGCCTACCGGGACGGCGAACGCGTGGTCGTCCTCATCCCGGACCAGTTCTCCCGGGCCGAAGAGAGCGAGTGGGTGGACCGCATGCTCGCCCGCCTCGCCGCCAAGGAGGAGCGTTACGGCTGCTCCGACGAGGAGCTGTTCGCGCGGGCCCGCCGCCTGATCGACCGGTACCTGCACGAGCACGGCCGCGCCGCCGTACCGGTCAGCGTCCGCTGGGTGACCAACCAGAACGGCCGTTGGGGCTCCTGCACCCCGGCGGACCGGACCATCCGCATCTCGCACCGGATCCAGGACATGCCGGACTGGGTCATCGACTACGTCCTCCTGCACGAGCTGGCGCACCTGGTGGTGCCGAGCCACAACGCCCGGTTCTGGGCGCTCGTGGGCCGGTACCCGAAGGCGGAGCGCGCCCGGGGCTACCTGGAGGGGGTCGCCGCCGCGGCCGGGCTGGTGCTCGCCGACGACACCGCCTGATCCGCCCGCGGGACCGCCCCGCCGCATCACCCGCTACCGTCGGCGCATGGCGCGACGAGTGGTGGTGGCTCTGCTCGGCCCGGTCGGTTGGGCGCCGCCCGGCATCGATCCGGAATCCTGGCGGGCCGCCCTGGCCGAGGACGTGGTCGACCTGATCGCCACGCTCAACGAGGTGGAGCCGGCGCTCGCGGCGACCGCCGCCGAACGACCGCTGGCGGACGCCGTCTCGTGGCCGGGCATGCCGGTGTACGACCTGCCCGACCGTACCGTCAACGCCGTGCTCGCCGCCGCGGCGGCCGACGGGTACGACCAGGCCGCCGTGATCGCCGCGGACGCGCCCGACCTGCCCGGGTTGGTCGTCGGCAAGCTGCTGCGGCCGCTGACCAGCCGGGCTGTGGCCGTGGCCCCGGACGGCTCGGGCCGGGGTGGCCTGCTCGGGCTGGCGGCGCGGCTGCCCGCGCCGGAGTGGTTGCCGGCCGTGGAGCTCGACGGGGTGGTCACACCCGCGGGGCTGCGAGCCGGGGCGCCGCGTCCCGCCGAGGTCGCGGTGACCCCGTCCTGGCGCCGGCTGCGCGGCCCCGCGGACCTGGCCACGCTCGACCCGATGGTGGAGGGCTGGGACGCGACCCGGGTGCTGCTCTCCGCGCCGTAGCCGCCGCCCGCCCTGGAACGGGCGGAGGAGCCGGGAGCCGGGCCGGCGGTCGTGCCGCCGGCCCGGCGTTCCGAGTCAGGAGGCGTCCGGCTTCTCCCCGCCGGCGCCCGGCTCGTCGCCGGCCTCGCCGAGCTGGTCGAAGTCGAAGTCGTCGAGGTCGCCCAGGTCGAGCTGGGCGCGGGCGAACGCCTCCGGGTCGGCGAAGTCGTCCCCGGAGGGGAGCAGGTCCGGGTGGCCCCAGAGGGCGTCCCGGCCGGCGATGCCCCGGTGCTCGGTCAGCGCGGCCCAGAGCGCGGCGGCCTCGCGCAGCCGCCGTGGGCGCAGCTCCAACCCGACCAGGGCCACGAAGGTCTGCTCGGCGGGACCGCCGGCGGCGCGGCGACGGCGGAACGCCTCGGCGAGCCGGACCACGTTGGGCAGCCGGTCGCCGGCGGCGCTGTCGACCACGTGGCAGACCCAGCCCTCGACCAGGGCCAGCGCGGTCTCCAGCCGGGCCAGGGACGCCTTCTGCGCCGGGGTGTCCTCCGGGGTGAAGATGCCTTCGAGCGCCATCGCCTGGAGGGACTCGGGGTTGCTCGGGTCGACCCGACCCATCGCCTCCTCGATCGCCTCGCGGTTGACCGTGATGCCCGCGGCGTACAGCTCCACCGCGCTCAGCACGTGCCCGCGCAGCCACGGTACGTGTTCGAAGAGCCGCTGGTGGGCCGCCTCGCGCAGCGCCACGTAGAGGCGTACCTCGTCCTCGGGCAGCTCCAGACCGCTGCCGTACTCGCGGATGTTCGCCGGCAGCAGGGCGGCCGTACCGGCCGGGCCGAGCGGCAGCCCGATCTCGCCGGCGGAGAGCACCTCGGCGGCGAGCGACCCGAGTGCCTGACCGAGTTGCCCGCCGAAGAGGGCGCCACCGAGCGTGGCGACCATGGACTGCATCGGGCCGAGTTGGGCCCGCGCCTCCGGCGGTACCAGGTCGCCCATCGCGCCGACCATCCGCGCCGCGACCGGGTCGCAGAGCTTGCGCCAGACGTCGAGGGTCTTGTAGATCCACTCGTTGCGGTTCCAGGCGACCGAGGTGTGGATGCCGGAGGGCAGCGCCGAGGTGGGCTCAAGCCACAGGTCGGCCAGGCGCAACGCCTCCTCGACGGCGTTGCGCTCGTACGGCGTGACCGCCGGATCGCCCGCCGAGGCGAGCTGGCTCGCCGCTACCTGACGGGCCAGGTCCCAGTTGACCGGGCCGCTGCCCGGCGCGGCGAACAGCTGCTGGAGCTGCGCCATGAACTGCTGCATCTGGGCGGGATCATTGGGGTCGGGCGGCTGGCCGCCCGGTAGCGCGAAGCCGAACGGGATATCAGGCACGACACCTACGGTACGCGTGCCACCCCGCGAAACGCCGTCCCCGGCGTTGCGCTCAGGGCGAAGTCCGGGTCGTCCCGGGGGCACCCCGGGTCGCGCTCGGTACGCTCTGGCGCATGAAACGTCGCGGCGTCACGGTCCTCCTCGGCGCGCTGGTCACCCTGCTGCTCAGCATCGGTGTGCTCGCGGCACCCATCCCGTACGTGGTGTTGGGGCCCGGGCCGACGGTGAACACGCTGGGCGACTCCGACGGCAAGCCGGTGATCCAGGTTTCCGGGCGGGAGACCTCCACCTCGGCCGGGCAGCTCCGGCTGACCACGGTGGGCGTCCAGCCGGACCCGAAGCTGCTCGCGGCGATCGTCGGCTGGTTCTCGGCCGACGAGGCCGTGGTGCCGCGCGAGTTGATCTACCCGCCGGGCCAGTCCGAGCAGCAGGTGGAGCAGCGCAACGCCGAGGACTTCGCGGCCTCGCAGTCCAGCGCGGAGACCGCGGCCCTGCGCGAGCTGGGCTTCCCGGTGCAGGTGGTGGTCAAGGAGGTCACCGCGGACGGCCCCTCG
Organism: Micromonospora sp. NPDC049559; assembly: GCF_040676675.1. NCBI lineage: Bacteria > Bacillati > Actinomycetota > Actinomycetes > Micromonosporales > Micromonosporaceae > Micromonospora > Micromonospora sp. NPDC049559. Next base: position 3,894 of record NZ_JBFAPK010000025.1, read on the forward strand.
GCCGGGGTGCTGCGGGCCGGCGACGTGATCACCGCGGTCGACGGGCAGGAGGTGACGGTCGGCCAGAAGCTCACCGAGCTGGTCCGGGCCAAGCCGGCCGGTACGGCCCGCACCGTCGCCTACCTCCGCGACGGCAAGCCGGCCACCGCGACCATCACGAGCCGGGCGCAGGACGGTACGCCCCGGATCGGGGTCACCATCGAGCAGCGGCAGCCGCACCCGTTCGAACTCAAGATCGATCTCAACGACATCGGCGGCCCGAGCGCCGGCCTGATGTTCGCCCTCGGGATCATCGACAAGCTCCGCACGGACGTGGACCTGACCGGTGGGAAGATCATCGCCGGTACGGGCACCATCGACGACGAGGGTCGGGTCGGGCCGATCGGCGGCATCCCGCAGAAGCTCGTGGGCGCCAAGCACGCCGGCGCGAAGGTCTTCCTCGTACCGGCCGACAACTGCGCGGAGGCGGTGCGCAACCCGCAGCCCGGCCTGCCCATGATCAAAATTGCCACGCTCGACGACGCGCTCTCGGCGCTGGACACCCTGCGAGCGGGCGGTCAACCTCCACGTTGCTGACCGTCACGCTGGCCTGGTCAGTGACGCTCAGGAAGACCCCGTACGCTAAGCCGTCTAGGGCGAGGCCGGTGGAACACGGCCTCGGTGCCTGATCGGAGCCGGTCACCCTCGAGCGTGCGGAGCCAACAGTGGTCATGCGTAGCAGTCCTCTACCGAGAATGAGCCGGCGCGGCCGCGTCACGGTCGGCGTGCTGCTCGCGGTCTTCCTGCTCTTCACCCTGCTCGGCTGGGGTGTGCAGGCATGGACGGACTGGCTGTGGTTCCAGGAGGTCGACTACACCCAGGTCTTCACCGGGGTGCTGGTCACCCGGGTACTGCTCTTCGTGGCGGCGGCGCTCGCGATGGCCGTCATGATCGGTGGCAACCTCTGGCTGGCGTACCGGCTCCGCCCGACCCTGCGTCCGCCCTCGGCGGAGCAGGCCACGCTGGAGCGATACCGGCAGGTCCTGTCGCCGCGGATCGGCACCTGGATCACGCTGCTGGCGGTCGTCGTCGGGCTCTTCGCCGGTCTCTCCGCGCAGAGCCGGTGGAGCCAGTGGCTGCTCTTCCGCAACGCGCAGACCTTCGGGGTGGAGGATCCTGAGTTCAAGGTCGACATCGGCTTCTACGTCTTTCAGTACCCGTTCTGGCGCTACCTGCTGGCGCTCGGCTTCACCGCGGTCGTGCTGGCCGTGATCGGCTCGCTCGCCATGCACTACATCTTCGGCGGGGTGCGGCTGCAGGGGGTCGGCGACCGGATGACCGGCGCGGCGCGGGCCCACCTGACCACCCTGGTGGCGGTCTTCGTGCTCTTCAAGGCCGTCGCGTACGTGCTCGACCGGCGGGCCATGCTGCTGGAGTACAACGAGGGCGCCAAGCTGTACGGCGCCGGCTACGCCGACATCAACGCGCTGCTGCCGGCCAAGGAGATCCTCGCCTACATCTCGATCGTCGTGGCGATCGCGATCATCATCTTCTCCAACGCGGTGATGCGAAACCTGGTCTGGCCGGGCATCTCGCTGGCCCTGCTCGGCGTCTCGGCGGTGGCGATCGGCGGCATCTACCCGTGGGCGGTGCAGACCTTCGAGGTCAAGCCGAGCGCGCGGGACAAGGAGGCGCCGTACATCGAGCGCAGCATCCGGGCGACCCGGGACGCGTTCGGGCTGACCGCCACGGCGTCGACGCCGTACGCCGCGGCGAACCTGACCCCGCCGGCCTCCCTGGCCACCGACACCAGCGTGGTGCAGAACACCCGGCTGCTCGACCCGCAGCTGGTCTCCCAGACCTACACCCAGCTCCAGCAGGTCCGGGGCTTCTACGACTTCGGCGAGAAGCTCGACATCGACCGCTACGCGGTCAACGGCAGGACCCAGGACTTCGTGGTCGGGATGCGGGAGATCAATTACGGCGCGCTGACCGAGCAGCAGAGCAACTGGATCAACCGGCACACCATCTACACCCACGGGTACGGCCTGGTCGGCGCGCCGGCCAACCAGGTGGTCTGCGGCGGTCAGCCGTACTTCGTCTCCGGGTTCCTCGGCGAGCGCTCCAAGGACGCCTGCTCGTCGGCGAGCGAGCAGATCCCCGTCGAGCAGCCGCGGATCTACTACGGCGAGCAGATGGACGACAGCGACTACGCGATCGTCGGGCAGACCGACTCGAAGCGCAACGTCGAGTTCGACCGCCCCACCGGGGCCGGCGGCGAGCAGTACACGACCTACGACGGCGAGGGCGGGGTCAAGATCGGCTCCTTCACCCGCCGGCTGCTCTACGCGATCAAGGAACAGGAGAGCAACTTCCTGCTCTCCGCGGCGGTCAACGACAACTCGAAGCTGCTCTACGTACGCAATCCGCGGGACCGGGTCGAGAAGGTGGCGCCGTTCCTGACGCTCGACGGCGACCCGTACCCGGCCGTGGTGGACGGGCGGATCCAGTGGATCGTGGACGGCTACACCACCGCCGCCACCTACCCCTACGCCGAACAGGTGAACCTGCAGTCCGAGACGGCCGACGAGCTGACCGGCCGGGGCACCTTCCAGCTCGCCCGGGAGAACGTCAACTACATCCGCAACTCGGTGAAGGCGACCGTCGACGCGTACGACGGCACGGTCAAGCTCTACCAGTTCGACGACACCGACCCGGTGCTCAAGGCGTGGAACAAGGCGTTTGGCGGGGACCTCGTGATCCCCAAGTCGCAGATCCCGCCGGAGCTGGCCGCGCACTTCCGCTACCCGGCCGACCTGTTCAAGGTGCAGCGCAACCTGCTGGCGAAGTTCCACGTCACCGACGCCGGTGACTTCTTCTCCGGGCAGGACTTCTGGGAGGTCCCGAACGTCCCGGACGCGCCGGACACCGGCCAGAAGCAGCCGCCGTACTACCTGCTGACCCAGTTCCCCGGGCAGGACGGGCCGCGCTTCCAGCTCACCTCGGCGGTCACCCCGCTGGGGCGGCAGAACCTCGCGGCGCTGATCTCCGGCTCGTACGTCGACGGGCGGCCGAAGCTGGAGGTGCTGGAGCTGCCGGACCAGACGGTGGTCTCGGGTCCGGTCCAGGTGCACCAGCAGATGACCAACAACGCCAACATCCGGCAGCAGATCAGCCAGTTGCAGGCCGACGGCAAGGCCCAGGTCCAGTACGGCAACCTGCTCTCGCTGCCGTTCGGCGACGGCATGCTCTACGTCGAGCCGGTCTACGTGAAGACCAACCAGCAGGACGCCTATCCGGTGCTCCAGCGGGTGCTGCTGTCGTACGGCGACGGCGGCTCGTACGTGGTGCTCGCGAACAACCTCCAGGACGGCATCAAACAGCTCGTCGAGCAGGGCAAACAGGCGGGCACGGGCAACAACCCGCCGCCGCCGGCCACCGGCAACAACCCGCCGCCGGGCAACGTGCCGCCGCTCACCGGCGAGCTGGCCGACGCCGCGAACAAGCTCCAGGCGGCCATCGCCGAGGTGAAGGCGGCGCAGACCTCCGGCGACTTCGAGCGGTACGGGCGGGCGCTCAAGGGCCTCGACGAGGCGATGACGGCGTTCCAGGCGGCCCAGAAGGCGGCGGCCCCGCCGCCGGCGCCGCCCAGCCCCTCGGGCAGCCCGTCGCCGAGCGGCGCGCCCGGCGGCTCGGCGCCCCCGGCGAGCCCGAACCCGACGGCGAGCAGCTGACCCGGATCCCAGCTGACCCGGTCGCGGCCCGGCCGATCTTCGGCCGGGCCGGAGTCCGTTCCGGCGCAGCCGACCCGGGAACCCGGGCGGGCGAGGGCGCCGCGACGCGCCGACCCGGAACGTAAAGCCGCAGTTCAGACGGGGTACGAACGGGGTACTCGGGGTCGTTTTGCGGGCCGGGTACGGGGTGCGCTAGTGTTAACGGGCCGACGCGGGGTGGAGCAGCTCGGTAGCTCGCTGGGCTCATAACCCAGAGGTCGCAGGTTCAAATCCTGTCCCCGCTACGAAGATCAAGGGCTCATCCCGGAGCGTTCGGGATGGGCCCTTGATTCGTCTCCGGCCCGATCCGCCGCGCCCAGCCGATCCGCCGCGCCCAGCCGATCCGCCGCGCCCAGCCGGGCGAGCCCGGCGCGGGCCCGGGCCTGCTCCTCGCGCTTGTCGATCTCGGTGGCCAGGGCGAGGGCGTCGAGGTGGCGGGCTGGTACCCCGGACGGGGGCGTACCAGCCCGCCTGCTTCGCACCGGAAATGCGGTCGGACTCGTCGCGCCGGGGAATGCGGTCGGAGGCGGTCCGGCCGATGGGGTAAGATCAGTACGTCGACGCGGGGTGGAGCAGCTCGGTAGCTCGCTGGGCTCATAACCCAGAGGTCGCAGGTTCAAATCCTGTCCCCGCTACCAGGGAAAAGGTCCCTCGGAGAAGATCCGGGGGGCCTTTTCGCATCCGGGGTACCGCGTCACGCCGACGCGGTCCGCCGCCTGGTCGAGTTCCACGCCGCCCGCGCGTCGGGGCTCATCCGGCCGGGACGAGCAGCCGCTCCAGCCGGATCGGCAGGTCCCGGATCCGGATACCGGTCGCGTGGTACACCGCGTTGGCGACGGCCGCGTTCACACCGCTGGTCGCGAGTTCGCCGATGCCCTTCACGCCGAGTTCGTTGAGCGACTCGTCCCGCTCGGGGATCAGGATGACCCGGTGCTCGGCGATGTCCGCGTTGACCGGCAGGTGGTAGTCGGCGAGGTTGGTGTTCGTGTAGCGGGCGTACCGCTGGTCGATCCTGGTCTCTTCGAGCAGGGCCGCCGCGGCGCCGAAGATCTGGGCGCCCATCAGCTGGCTCTCGGCGGTCTTCGGGTTGACCACCGTCCCGGCCGCGTACGCCCCCACGATCCGGGGAATCCGCACCTCCCCGGTCCGCCGGTGGACCCGGGTCTCCACGAAGACGGCCCCGAAGGAGCAGTGGGCCCGGTCGGGCCGCCGGTATCCGCCGGTGAACAGCGGTGCGCCCCGGTAGAGGTACGCCATTCCGTCGGCCGGTACGCCGTCCGGCACCGACTCCGCGTAGACCTCGATCGCGCCGCCGCCGTCGTGCGGCGCCACCCGCTCCCGGCGCGCCCGCACCTCCTCGCACGCCTTCGCCACGGCGGTGCAGACGCTCGCGGTCGAGATGGAGCCCCCCGCGATCGGCGCGACCGGCAGGTCGCTGTCGCCGAGCCGTACCGTGATCCGGGCCAGCGGCACGTCCAGCCGCTCGGACGCCGTTATCGCGATCGCGGTACCGAGCCCGCCGCCCACGTCGTGCGCGCCGGTCTGCACCCGTACCCAGCCCTGGGAGGAGTACGTGACCCGGGCGCTGGCCGGGGCGATGTGCGCGGTGTGGCTGAGCGCGGCGCAGCCGTACCCGACCCGCCAGTCCCCGTCGCGCATCGACCCGGGGCGCGGGTCCCGGTCCGCCCAGCCGAAGGCCGAGGCGGCGGCGTCGAGGCACTCCACCAGGTGCCGCGACGTGTACGGGCGGCCGTTGACCGGCTCGATCATCGTGTCGTTGATCCGGCGCAGCTCCACCGGGTCGATGCCGAGGGCGTAGCTGAGCTCGTCCATCGCGGATTCGAGCGCGAAGAGGTACACCACCTCGGGCGGGCAGCGCATGAACCCGGGCGTGTTGCGGTCGGCGTGCACCACGGTGACGGCGGCGCCGATGTTCGGGCAGGCGTAGAGCCGGGTCGAGGACTCGGTACCGGCGACCCGGAACGGGTCCGGCCGGCTGCTGATCTCCCAACCCCGGTGGCTCAGGGCCTGGAGCTTTCCGTCGGGCGTCGCGCCGAGCCGGACGTGCTGGCGGGTCTCCGCCCGGTACGTGCTGATGGTGAACATCTGCGCCCGGGTGACGGCCAGCCGCACCGGGCGCTTCAGCCGCCGGGCGGCCAGCGCCACGATCGCGGTGCGGTAGTTCAGGAAGCCGCGCGACCCGAACGCGCCGCCGATGTACGGCGAGATCACCCGCACGTCCTGCGGATCGATGCCCAACTGCTGCGCTATGCCGTTGCGGAACCCGGTCACGTTCCGGGTGGACTCCCAGACGGTGAGCCGGCGGTCCGTCCAGGCGCAGGTGGTGGTGAACAACTCGATCGGGTTGTGGTGCTGCGTGGGCGTGCCGTACCAGGCGTCGACCGTCACCGGCGCCTCGGCCAGGGCGCGGTCCGGGTCGCCGACGCCCTCGGCGTCGACCGGCTCGGCCGTACCCGAGCGCGCCTCCCGCCCCGGTTGGCCGGCCCGTGGGGAGAGGACGAGGTCGTCGTCGGCGAAGGTCGACTTCGCCGGCTCGGCCGCGTACTCGACCCGCAGCCGGAGGGCGGCGTCCCGGGCCTGCTCGAACGACTCGGCGACCACCAGCGCGACGATCTGGCCGGCGTACCGGATCTCGTCCGAGGCGAGCGGGGCCATGGTGGAGTCGGCGACCCCCTGCCGGGAGAAGTCGCGGCCGGCCTTGAGCGCGTCGCCGACGTTGCGGTACGTGAACACGTCCAGCACCCCGGGCAGGCTCCGCGCCTCGGTCTCGTCGATCTCGACGATCCGGCCCCGGGCGATCGCGCTGGTGCGCAGGTACGCGTACGCCTGGTGGGGGACCGGGTAGTCGGAGCCGTACCGGGCGGCGCCGGTGACCCGCATCCAGCCGTCCACCCGGGGCGTCGGGGCCCCGATCCGGGTCGGCGCGCCGTCGAACGTCGCCGTCATGTCACGTCCACCATGCGGGCCGCGCGCAGCAGCGCCCGGGCCACGGTCCGGGCCCCCAGTTCGGGCAGGTAGTCGTTGTCGCCGTGGGTGACGGCGCCCTCCAGCGCGAGGCGTCCGGCCGCCGCGGCGGTCTCCTCGGTCAGCGGCTGGTCGCGCAGCGACCCCTCCGCCGCGTCCGCCCGCCATGGGCGGTAGGTCAGCCCGCCGCCGAGCGCGATCCGCGCGTCCCGGACGATCCCGTCGGGGGCGAGGTCGAGCGCGACGGCCGCCGTGGCGAGGCCGAACTCGTAGCTCTCCCGGTCGCGCACCTTCACGTACGTCGAACGGCGGGTGTGCGGTCCGGCCGGCACGAGGAAACCGGTGATCAGTTCGCCGGGCGCCAGGATCGTCTCGACCTCCGGCCGTTCGGCGCCCGTGTGGAGGGTGCGCAGCGGAAACGTCCGCCCGCCGCGCGGACCGAGCGTCTCCACCCGCGCGTCCAGCGCGACCAGGGCCGGGGCGAGGTCACCGGGGTAGCTGGCGATGCACCGGTCGCCGACCCCCAGCACGGCATGCCCCCGGTTGGGTCCCCCGATGGCCGCGCAGCCGCTCCCGGGGGCGCGCTTGTTGCACTCGTCGTAGTCGACGTCGCGGAAGTAGCCGCAGCGGGTGCGTTGCAGCACGTTGCCGGCGAGCGTGCCCACGTTGCGGATCTGCTGGCTCGCGGACTGGCGCAGCGCCTCGGCGATGACCGGGTAGTCCCGGACCACGTCCGGATCCTCGGCGGCCTGCCGCATCCCGACGAGCGCGCCGAACCGGATGCCGTCGGGCCGCGCCTCGATCGCGCCGTGCTCGTCCCGCAGGTCGTTGATGTCGACCAGTTCGACCGCGTCCCAGCAGGCGAGCTTGAAGTAGTCGACGACGTTGGTGCCGCCGGCCAGGAACTGGGCCGGCGCCCGGGTCGCGCTCTCGACCGTGTCGGCGGGCACGGCGGCCCGGGCCACGGCCTGCTCGGCGGTCGCCACCCGGGAGTAGACGAAGGGACGCATCGTCAGCCCCGGACCGCCGCGACGGCGTCGCGGACCTGCCGCACCGCGGCGACGATGTGCGGGTACGCGCCGCACCGGCAGAGGTTGCCGCTCATGAAGTCGCGGATCTCCGGGTCGGAACCCGCGTGGCCGGTGCGCAGGCAGCTGACGGCGGACATGATCTGGCCCGGGGTGCAGTACCCGCACTGGAGGGCCTCCTGGTCGATGAACGCCTGCTGCATCGGGTGCAGCCGGCCGTCCGGCGCGGCGAGGGACTCGATCGTCTCCACCGGCCCCCGTACGGCGACCGCCAGGGCGAGGCAGGACAGGACGGCGTCGCCGCCGACGTGCACCGTGCAGGCCCCGCACTGGCCGTGGTCGCAGCCCTTCTTCGTACCGGTGAGGTCGAGCTGCTCCCGGATCACGTCGAGCAGCGTGGCGCGGACGTCCACGAGCAGCCGGTGGGCCTCACCGTTCACGGTCAGGTCGACGAGCGTGCCGGGCCCAAGCCCCTGCGCCCCGTCGGCCGTGGCCTGCTCGACCTCCATCGGCGCCGGCATCCGCATCGGTGCCGTGGTCTCCATCGGCGCTCTCAAGCGGTTCGTCATCCCCGCCCCTTCCGAATCGACGCCGCGACGGAAGCCAGGCTATCCGGGCCAGCGGGATGAATCAGGCGGAACGGACCGAAAGGACACTGACTGGGGTGCCGGAAACTGTTATCCGCCCCGGCTCCCGCCGGTCTCCGCAACGGGGGAGGATCGGCACCGGTCGTCCCCGACCCGTGGGCCGGAGATCGAAGGAGAGTGGCGTGATGCGCGGAACCGGTCGGAGCGGACCCGCGACCGGGCTGGTCGTCGCGGCCCGGGCGGGCGACCCCCGGGCGCTCGACATCCTGGTGGCGGACTGCCTCCCGCTGGTCTACAACGTCGTCGGGCGCGCGCTGCGCGGGCACGCCGACGTCGACGACGTGGTGCAGGAGACCCTGCTGCGCGTGGTCCACCACCTGGCCGACCTGCGCGAGCCGGAGTCGTTCCGCTCCTGGCTGATCGCGATCGCGATCCGGCAGGTACGCGACTGGGAGCAGCGCCGCCGGACCGAGCGCGGGCACGTCGTCGGCGTCGACGTCGCGCACGAGGTGGCCGACCCGGCCGCGGACTTCGCCGGCCTCACGATCCTGCGCCTCGGCCTCACCGACCAGCGCCGCGAGGTCGTGACGGCGACCCGCTGGCTCGACCCGGACGACCGGGAACTGCTCGCCCTCTGGTGGCTGGAGGAGACGGGCGAGCTGGACCGGGCGGAGCTGGCCGGGGCGCTCGGCGTCTCCGGCGAGCACGCCGCCGTACGGGTGCAGCGCATGAAGGAGCAGCTGCGGGCCGCGCGGGCCGTGGTACGCGCCCTGGCGGCGCGACCCGGCTGCCCGGCGCTGCGTACCGCCACCGCCGGCTGGGACGGCGTACCGGCTCCGCTCTGGCGCAAGCGGCTGGCGCGGCACGTACGGGAGTGCGCCGAGTGCGGGCCGCGCGCCGCCGACCTCCTTCCGGTGGACCGGCTCCTCGCCGGGTTGCCGCTGCTGCCCCTGCCGCCGGGCCTGGCCGACCGGGTCTTCGCCGCGGTGCCCGCGGGGCCGGCCCCGGGCGCCGCTCCCGTGGGAGGCGGCCCGGCGGCGGGGCACGGCCCGGCGCCCGCCGGCGACCCGCTCGCCGCCGGTTCGGGCGCGTCGACCACCGCTGCTTCGGGCGGGTCGAGCGCCGCCGGGCGCGCCGCCTCCGGTGGGCGGTCCGGCCGGCGGCTGCTCTCGGGGCGCCCGCGGGCCGTGCTCGTACCGGTCGCCGCCGCCGCGGCGCTCGTCGCGGTGGTGGCCGCCGCGCTGATCGTGGCCCGGCCCGAGCGGCCCGCGGCGGCCCCGCCGGCCGACGCGGGCGTGGTGGTCGGGGCCACCGCCGCCACGGCCGCCGCGACCACGCCGCCGGCGGCGACGCCCACGCCCACCCCGCTCGCCTCGACCCCCGCGGCGGCGAAGAGCGGCGCGCGCCCGGCCGGCCCGGCGGGGCCCGCCGTGAGCAGCCCGAAGAAGGGCGTCGCGGTCTGGAACTTCGGCGGCGTGAGCCAGGCGCTCGCCGCCTCCAAGGCCAGCTGGTACTACACCTGGTCGCCGCAGCACTCGGGGATCACCACGCCGAAGGGCGTCGGCTTCGTACCGATGATCTGGGGCGCGAAGGACGTCAACGCGACCAGCCTGGGGCAGGCCAAGAACGCCGGCCGGTACCTGCTCGGCTTCAACGAGCCGGACATGGGCGGGCAGGCAAACCTCAGCGTCGAACAGGCGCTGGACCTCTGGCCGCAGCTACAGGCGACGGGGAGCATCCTCGGCAGCCCGGCCGTCGCCTTCGGCGGTGACACCCCCGGCGGCTGGCTCGACCGGTTCATGTCGGGTGCCCGGGCGCGCAACCTGCGGGTGGACTTCATCGCGCTGCACTGGTACGGCGGCGACTTCGTCACCGCCAACGCGGTCAGGCAGCTGAAGTCGTACCTCCAGGCCGTCCACGACCGCTACCACCTGCCGATCTGGCTCACCGAGTACGCCCTGATCGACTTCTCGGGCGGGGGCGCGAGGTTCCCGAGCCAGCAGCAGCAGGCCGCCTTTGTCACCGCCTCCGCCCGGATGCTGGGCGACCTCTCGTACGTGCAGCGCTACGCCTGGTTCGGGCTGCCGGCGACCGACAAGGACCGCAGCGGCCTGTTCCGCAGCGGTACCGAGGCGACCGAGGTCGGGCGCGCCTTCCAGGCGGCCGGCTGACCGACCCGCCCGCCCGGGGTCCCCGCCGGGTCCCTGCCCGAGGACCCGCCCGGGGTTCGCGCCGGTCCCGACCCCCGGGGTGGGCCGGGGCGACGCGCCGTGGATCGGCGTCGGCCAGCGGGGGTTGCGCGCCCGTCGGAGGATGTAGCCATGACTTCTGTAGCGAGATGGTGGGCCCGGCTGGCCGCGACGGTGACCGCGGTCTCCCTGGCCGTCTTCGTACCGGTCGCGGCCTGGGCCTCCACCGGGACGGGTGAACTGGTGGTCGAGGCGGCCCGCCGCCGGTCGCGGGGCGGATTCGGCTTCTTCGGCCTCGTCTGCTGCCTGCTGGTGGTCGGCGTGATCGTGCTGATCCTGCTGCTCTTCATGCGGCGGCGCCGCCGCTGACCACCGGGGTCCCGCCGGATCAGCTCGTCAGCGCCGCGTTCGCCTCGCCGATGAAGCGGATCGCCGCGGCGCGGCTGGTCTGGCGGCCCGACTGGACGCCCTCCGCGGCCCCCTGGAGCAGCGCCCGTACCTTGGCGTGCCCCTTGGGCGGCGGTACCGGTGCGGAGCCGAACCGATTCGTCATCTCGGCCTCGAAGGCGCTCGTCCGCTTCATCCCCTTGTCGGTAAGGGATGCCTCCACGGCCTGCCGTACGCCGAGGTTGGCGCTGAGCCCCCGCTCCGTGCCGAGGATGCGGCCGGCGTCCAGGTTGTTGGTCAGGAAGTTGATCACGTCGACCACGGCCTCGGGGTGCCGGGTGCCCCGGAAGGCCGCCCAGTACATCGAGGCGCGGGCCCACTGTGCCCGCGGATCACCCGGGTACGACACCACGTCCAGCTCGTCGTTCGTGTTCTTCTGCAGCTCCGAGAGCTGGTTGGACCACATGAACGAGGCCGCCGCCTTGCCGGTGGCGACCAGCTGCTGCGTCACGTCGCCGCCGTCGGCCTGCTGGATGACCGCGACCGAGGGCGTCGCTCTGCGGGCCCGGGCCTGCTTCCAGAGGTCGAACCAGGCGATCAGGTCCGGTTCGGTGAAGCCCATCTGCCGGCCCCGGTACAGCTCCAGGCCCCGGCTGCGCAGCCACAGCCAGAGCGCCTTGTAGTCGGCCGAGGGGTCCATCGTGCCGGCGACCTTGCCGTCGCTGCGCTCGGTCACCGAGACCGCCCAGTCCAGGTACTCCTCGTACGACATGCCGATGCGCGGCTCGGGCAGGTCGAGCCGGCGCAGCAGGCTCCGGTTGAAGATCAGACCGGGCGTGTTCTCCGCGCCGGCGACCGCCATGGTCCGGCCGCCCAACTGCCCGTACTGGGCGAGGCTGTTCGGCAGCCCGCTCAGGTCGAGCTGCTTGCGCTCCACGAAGTCGGTCAGGTCGAGGATGATCCGGCGCTGGGCGTACTCGCTCAGGTAGTTGTCGTCGATCTGGAAGAGGTCGGGTGGGTTGCCGCCGGCGGCCTCCGTGGCGACGCGGTCGTAGTAGCCCGCGTTGCCCTGCCAGGTGACCCGGAAGGTGACCTCCGGGTGGTGCTGGGAGTAGAGCTGGAGCGCCTGCTCGGTCAGCGCCGCGCGCCGCTGCGCGCCCCACCAGAAGACCGACAGTTCGATCTTGCCCGAGCGCGGGGCGGACGCCTCGTCGTCGCAGCCCGCCAGGGTGGGCAGGGCAAGGAGGGAGAGCATGCCGGCGACGACACCGCGCCGGGTCGGCCGGGACGGTACGCGCCGGGCGGTGCCGGGCGGCTGCGCCGGACCGGGGGCGGGAAGGGACACGGCATCTCCTGTGGGCGCCGGGCGGCTGTGCGGCGGACGGACCATTTACACAGGCCGGCGTGGCGGGTGTCAACGCCCGTCCGGGGCCAAACCGCCCCACGATGGGATCGATCGCCGGGAGGTTCGAGGGGCCGCTCCCGCCCCGGGGCGCCCGCCGACCGGCCAGGTGGGCCACAAACGGTACCGTGATCGTCAGGCCGGTCCGGGCGGCGTGATGTACTTGCCCGCGTGGAACTGCTGCACTCGGGCAAGGTCCGGGACGTCTACGCCGACGGCGACGACCTGATCCTCGTCGCCTCCGACCGGATTTCGATCTACGACGCGGTGCTACCCACCCCGATCCCCGACAAGGGCAAGCTGCTCACGGCGCTCTCGCTCTGGTGGTTCGAACAGCTCGCTGACCTGCTGCCGAACCATGTCGTCTCCGCCACCGACGTCCCGGCCGAGTACGCCGGCCGGGCGATCCGCTGCCGGCGGCTCAGCATGGTCCCGGTCGAGTGCATCGCCCGCGGCTACCTGACCGGCCTCGGGCTGCGGGAGTACCAGGACCGGGGCTCGGTCTCCGGCATCGCGCTGCCGCCGGGGCTGGTGGAGTCCTCGATCCTGCCCGAGCCGATCTTCACGCCGACCACGAAGGCGCCGGTCGGCGAGCACGACGAGTTCATCACGCTCGACGAGGTGATCGACAAGCTCGGCCGGGAGACCGCGGAGCGGCTGCGGGACCTCACGCTGGCGGTCTACCGGCGTGGCGCGGAACTCGCCGCCGAGCGCGGCATCATCGTGGCGGACACCAAGCTGGAGTTCGGCTGGGCGCCGGACGGCACGCTGGTCCTCGCCGACGAGGTGCTCACCTCCGACTCCTCGCGGTTCTGGCCGGCGGAGTCGTACCAGCCGGGGCGGACGCAGGACTCCTTCGACAAGCAGTACGTCCGCGACTGGGCGGTGCGCAGCGGCTGGGACAAGAAGGCCCCGCCCCCGCCGGTGCCGGACGAGGTCGTCGAGGCGACCCGGGCCCGCTACGTCGAGGTCTACGAACGGCTCACCGGCCGGAGCTGGTGACGCGCCGGGGCGAACCCGGTACCGGGCGCTCGGCTCGTCGGGTCCCTACGATGCGCACGTGCGTGCCATCGCCGTTTTCAGCGGAAGTGCCCATCCCGAACTCGCGGCCGAGATCTGCGCCAACCTGGGCGTACCGTTGCACCCGGTCCGGGTCTCCCGGTTCGCGAACGACTGTCTTGAGGTGCAGTTGCAGGGCAACTGCCGCGAACGGGACGTGTTCCTGATCCAACCACTGGTACCGCCGGTCCAGGAGAACCTCGTCGAGCTGCTGCTGATGCTCGACGCGGCGCGCGGTGCCTCGGCCGGCCGGATCACCGTCGTGCTGCCGCACTACGCGTACGCGCGGTCGGACAAGAAGGACGCCCCCCGCATCTCGATCGGTGGTCGCCTCGTCGCCGACCTGCTGGTCTCGGCCGGCGCCGACCGGGTGCTCGCGCTGACCCTGCACTCGCCGCAGGTACACGGCTTCTTCAGCGTGCCGGTGGACCACCTGCACGCCCTGCGTGAGCTGGCCGACCACTTCAAGCAGTACGACCTGAGCAACGCCGTGGTGGTCTCGCCCGACCTCGGCAACGCCAAGGAGGCCGCCGCCTTCGCCCGCCGGCTCGGCACGCCCGTGGCGGCCGGCGCGAAGCAGCGCTTCAGCGACGACCGCGTGCAGATCAGCGCGGTCATCGGCGACGTGGCGGACCGGGACGTGATCGTCCTGGACGACGAGATCGCCAAGGGCAGCACGATGATCGAGCTGATGGACCACCTGCGCGATCTCAAGGTCCGCTCGATCCGGCTCGCCTGCACGCACGGCCTCTTCTCCGCCGACGCGCTGACCCGGCTGGGCGAGCAGGACGGCGTACTGGAGATCGTCTGTACCAACACCGTGCCGATCCCGGCCGCCAAGCGGGTGCCCAAGCTCCGGGTGCTCTCGGTCGCGCCGGCCCTGGCCGAGGCGATGCGGCGGATCCACAACGGCGAGTCGGTCAGCGCGCTCTTCGCCTGACGCGTCCGGTCGCCCTGCGTCGGTCGCGGTCGGGGGCCGAAGGCGGGGCCCGCGACGCCGTCGGCCGGGGGTGGACCCGCGCCGCCGGGCTGGGGGTGGGGCCCGCACGCGGGTGCCGGGCCGTGGCCGGACCGTGGGGTGCCGCGGCGTACCGCCGACAGGCGCGTGGCCGGTCGCCGTCGCGGGCGCGACGGGGACCGGCCACGGTTGCCCGGTGCGGGCCGGGTCCTACGGTTCGAGGCGGAGGAAGAACTGCTGGTTGGCCGGGGGCGTGGCCGAGCAGGTCACCTGCACCAGCGCCGCCCCGTCGCTCATGCTCGCGCCGCTGATCTGCAGGCACTTGTCGCTGTGCACGTTGCGGATCTGTACCTGGATGTCCGGCGCGGTGCCCGAGACGTAGTCGATCCGGAAGTGCTGGTTCGGCTGGAACGTCCCGCAGGTGTACTGGATCATCTGGGTGTTGTCGGCCAGGCTGTTGGCGTTGTCGTCGAGACACTTGCCGGCCGTGCTCTTGATCCGGAAGTACGGTGCGACGCCGAGCTGCTCCAGCTGGAACTGCTCCGAGGTGGCGGTCACGACGCAGCTCCGCTGGTTGATCAGGGCGCTGTTGTCGACGCTGGCGCCCGCCACGTCGACGCACTTGTCGCTGTGCACCGGCTGGATCAGGTACTTGCGGCCGGACTCGACGCGTACGGCCGGCCTGGCGTCGCTGACCGGACCGGTCCAGCGGGACTGCTTGTCCGCGAACGAGCTGCCCGTCGAGGTGAACTGGTAGAGGTTCCAGGTGCCGGCGCCGCCGTCGACGAGCGCGCCGAGGTCGGCCCGGCCGTCGCCGTCGTAGTCGCCGCTGGCGATGGTCGCCCGCCCGGCGTCGAAGGCACCGCTGGCGCTGCTCCACCAGGTGGTCGCGGTCCAGGTGGTACCGGTGCCGCCGATGGCGGTCAACCGGGCCGTGGCGTTGCCGAGGTCGCTCAGCGCGATGATCTCGTCGGCGCCGCTCGCGTCACCGGTGACGTTGCCGGCGACGAAGCGCGCCCGGCTGGCGGCGAAGTTGCCGGCGCCGCTGTCCCAGCGCGTCACCGGCGCGCCGAGGCGGCCGAGGTCGGCGGGGTGCAGCTGCACCCGGGCCTGCTGCCCGCCGGCGTCGTACACGTTGGCGACGTCGTCGTCGCCGTCGCCGTCGAAGTCGCCGGCCACCGCGTGGACCCGGGAGAACGGCAGGTTGCCGGCGCCGCTGTCCCACTGCAGCACCGGGGCGCCGAACTGTCCCCGGTTCGAGGCCTGTAGCAGCAGCCGGGTCTGGCCACCGGCCAGCCCCTGGAACTCGGCCAGGTCGTCGTCGCCGTCGGCGTCGAAGTCGCCGGCCACGACCTCGAAGTGGCTGAGCCGGATGCCGCTGCCGGTCCAGACCGGCTCGCTCGCCGAGACGAAGCGGCTGCCGTCGCTGCGCAGCAGGAACAGCCGTACCTGCTGGTCGGAGTCCTCGCGGAAGACCGCGATGTCGGTACGGCCGTCGCCGTCGAAGTCGCCGCTCGCGCTGCGGATCCGGTCGGTGGGGAAGCCGCCGTTGGCGCCGGCGTCCCAGCCGATGTACCCGGTGGAGGCGCCGGCCGCCCCGGTGGTGAAGTTCCAGGCGGTGGTACGGCTGTTGCCCTGGTCGACCAGGGCGGCGAAGTCGGCCCGTCGGTCGCCGTTGACGTCGCCGCGTACCCCGGGCGTGCCGACGGTCCGGCCGCTGGCCGTCAGGGTCCAGCCCGCGCTCAGGGAACTGGCGTTGCCGGCCCGGTCGACGGTGCGGGCGTAGAGGGTCCGGGTCACGTTCCCGGTGTCGCCGGGGGTGTCCGGCCAGAGCGTGATCGGCACGCTGGCGGTACCGTCCGCGCGGACCGGGATGTACATCGAGGTGTTGTCCGAGCTGAAGCCGTAGCGGAAGCCGGTGACGTCGGTGTTCGCGGCCGACCGGGTCAGCGTGACGGTGCCCGGTTCGCCGACGGCGCGTACCGGGGTGGTGCCGGGGAAGTCGGTCGAGCTGATCGTCGGCGGGGCGGGGGCCGCCGCGTCGACGGTGAAGTAGCAGCGTGGCCCGTACCCGCCGGCGAGGCCACCGTCGCGGGTGCGGGCCCGGTAGCTGAAGACGGCGTTCGGCTCGTCACTCGGGAGCACGCCCCCCGGTACGGTCCACCGGACGGCGGTACCGGAGCCGACGGTGCCGGAGGTGAGGGTGGTGAGCACGGTCTCGCCGGAGAGCACCTCCAGCTCGTTGGTGATGTTGTCCCCGTTCGGGTCGTAGCCCGAGCCGCCGAGCACCGGGTTGGGCGTGTTCAGTACGGTCGGCGCGGTGGCGGTGCCGCACGGCGTCCCCGGTACGGTCGACACACCCGTGGGCGCCAGGGGTGGGGTGTTGTACTCGACGTTCAGCCGGGCGGTGGCCTCGTCGAACCTCTTCCAGTAGTTCTGGTCGCCCTCGCTGGCAGAGGGGATGCGCAGCCCGAAGGCGACCGCCTCCTGCGGTCCGGCCGTGCCGCTGACCGCCTGCTGCACCACGTTCTTGACGGCGTCGTTGCCCGCGCCGAACTCCATCAGCATCGGCGGCTGGGCGCATGCCGACTTGTTCGCCTTGCCGCTCTGCGTGTCCAGCGCCTTGCCGTCCAGCCACTTGCTGCCGCTGTTGTTCCAGGTCAGCGCGCTCGCCGGGTCGATGGTGGCGGTGTGCCACAGCTCCACGCTGGTCGCCGAGCAGGAGCCGGTGTGGGTCATGGTGATGGAGAACCAGGCCCGGGAGACGGTGGAGCGGGCCAGCCCGGCGACCTTCACCTGGAAGAAGGTGCGCCAGGGCCCGTCGCTGCTGCCGTAGACCTTGCCGACCCGGGCGTCCTCCCGGTAGTAGTCGTCGGTCCAGTAGGACGTGTCCTTCTTGGCCGAGTTGACCATGGTCCAGCGGTACTGCACGCCGCTGTAGGAGGGGTCGAGGTAGAGCGGGTACCGCACGTCCGGGGCGGTGAGCAGCTCCTGGTCCGGTACGACGGCGAGTTCGCCGGCCCCGATCTCCAGGCGCATCTCCCGCCGGCGCGGCTCGACGTCGGCCGTGGTCGTACCGGTGCCGGCGACGCGCGCCGCAGCCGTGCCGGACGGCGCGGTACCGTCGGCGGCGGTGTCGGAGCCGTCGGCGGCGCTCTCCCACATCGCGGGCGCGCCGGAGTGGAAGACGACCTCGCCGCGGTCGTCGACGGCGACGCTGCCGCCGTCGTCGGTGCGGCGCAGCGCCAGTCCCTGGGTGCCGAGGCCGAAGCGGATCCGGCGCAGGGCGGGATTCGCGGCGGCGGCGGCGTTCTTGACCACCAGCAGCTGGCTGAAGCCGACGGCGTTGACCCGGACCACCAGGTCGACCCCGGGCAGGACCTCGGGGTAGGTGGCGGTGTCCCCGTCGAGGACCGGGGCGGGCAGCGGCGCCGGCCAGCGCAGCGTCAGGCTCTTACCGTCCCTTGTGGCGCTGACCAGCGCGTCGGTGCCGCCGCCGGCGAGGCGCAGCCCGGTCACCGTGGCGGCCGGGGTCACCGAGCCGTCGGCGTTGCGGACCAGCCGTGAATCGACCGGTACCCAGTCGTCGCCGTGCCGGGTGCGCACCGGCAGGGCGTACTCCTCCAGGGTCCGGCTGCCGGACGGGTTCGCGAAGACGCGGCCCGTCTCCGACCGCTCGCTGGTGATCTCGACGGGTGCGCCGGTGCGGCGGGCCGTGGCCGCCGCGGTGGCGGCGTCGGGCGCCTCGCGCGGCGTCTCCGCGGGCCCGGCCGGGGTCGCCTCCGCTCGACCCGGCGGGGGCGTCGGCGCCGCCGCGACCGGTGTTGGTGTGCCGGCCAGGCCGCCGGCCAGGGTCGCCGCTATCAGTACCGCGGTGGCCCTGGCGGAACGGCGGCGGCGCTGGTTACGCCCGGGAACCGGGCCCATACCATATGCACGCATATCTATGAAATCCTTCGCCAGTTCAGCTCTTGGAGCCGAAAAGATATTACGGATCGGTCTTTCTATCTATCGATCTTCCGGTTAGGGTTCGGCCACGAGTGGATTGCGTGAGGCATCCGGTACGTGTCGTGGTCGCACGGGGAGGCGATGGCATGGGCAGTCGGACGTTCAGACGTGCCTGGAGAACAACGAAACCGCTATCCGTACTGATGGCATCGGCGCTGGTCGGCAGTCTTGCCGGCGCCGTACCTGCGGTGGCGGCGGTGGCGGCGGAGCAGTTGCCCGCCGGCCAGCCGACGAAGTCGGTGCCGGTCCGCGAGGCCGGCGTCCAGCCGCTGCTGCCGGACCCGGCGGAGGAGAAGGCGGTCAAGGGTACGCCCATGGTGAGCTGGCCGGCGCCGGGTTCGGCGACGGTGGAGCTCGGTACGGCGGGCGGGACCGGTACCGCGTCGGCGCTGGCCGCCGGCGGCCGGGTGAAGGCCGGCAAGCTGCCGATCTCGGTCGGCGCGGCGGCCCCCGCGGCGGGCACCGCCCGGGCCGCGGTGGCCGAGGAGGCCCCGGGCCGGGTCAAGGTGGACCTGGTCGGGCGGCACGCCGACGGGCTGCTGCTCAAGGTCGCCCGGGCCGACGGCGTGGCCCGGGCCGGGCGCGTCTCGCTGGAGGTCGACTACTCCACCTTCGGCAACGCGTACGGCGGTGACTGGGCGACCCGGCTGCGGCTGGTGGCGCTGCCCGAGTGCGCCACGGCCACGCCCGAGCGGGCCGAGTGCCGGGGTACCCCGGTGCCCACCCGCAACAATGGTTCGGGCAAGTTGAGCGGCGACGTCGCGGTCGCCGTACCGGGCAGCGGGCTGGCCGCCACGGGCGCCACCTCCTCCGGTCTCTTCGCGGTGGTCGCCGCCGCGGCCGGTACCGCCGGCAACTTCGGCGAGACCTCGCTGTCGCCCAGCTCGACCTGGCAGGCCGGTGGCCCGTCGGGCGACTTCAGCTGGAACTACCCGATGGAGATCCCGCCAGCGCTGAACGGGCCCGTCCCGGAGCTGGCGCTGAACTACTCCTCTGGCAGCGTCGACGGCCGGACGACCGGCACCAACAACCAGCCGTCCTGGGTCGGTGAGGGCTTCGAGCTGGCCCCCGGCGGCTTCATCGAGCGCCGGTACACCCCCTGCGCCTCCGACATGAAGAACGGTGCCAACAACACCACCAAGACCGGTGACCTCTGCTGGGGCACCGACAACCTGTCGTTCGCGCTGAACGGCCAGGGCGGCGAGCTGATCCGCGACGACAGCACCACCGCCGAGATCTGGCGCCCGCGCAACGACGACGGGTCGCGGGTGGAGCACCTGAAGGACACCAGCCTCGGCAACGGCGACAACAACGGCGAGTACTGGCGGATCACCACCCGCACCGGTACGCAGTTCTACTTCGGGCGCAACAAGCTGCCCGGCTGGGCCAGTACGCAGCACGCGCAGACCCAGTCGGTCTGGACCGTGCCGGTGTACGGCAACCACACCGGCGAGGAGTGCCACGCCTCCACCTTCGACGCGTCCTGGTGCCAGCAGGCCTGGCGCTGGAACCTCGACTACGTGGTGGACACGCACGGCAACACCGCCAGCTACTACTACGGGCGCGAGATGAACAACTACGCGCGCAACCTGACCGCCAGCAAGGTCTCCCAATACACCCGCGGCGGCTACCTCACCAAGATCCAGTACGGCCAGCGGGACGGCGAGGTCTACACCAAGCCGTACGTGGGCCAGGTGACCTTCACGATCGCCGACCGCTGCATCCCGGGGACCACCTGCGCGACCACCTCGCCGGCCAACTGGCCGGACGTGCCGTGGGACCAGTCCTGCACCAGCACGACGAGCTGTACCAACAAGTACACGCCGACGTTCTGGACGCAGAAGCGGCTGAGCAAGGTCACCACCCAGGTCTGGAACGGCACGGGGCCCACGGAGGTGGACTCGTGGACCCTCACCCAGACCTACCCGGACCCGGGCGACGGTACGAAGGCGCGGCTCTGGCTCGCCTCGATCCAGCACACCGGTCTGACCGGCACCAGCACCTCGCTGCCCGCGGTCAACTTCGACGGCGTGCAGATGAACAACCGGGTCGACGGCAACGACAACATCCCGCCGATGAACTGGTGGCGGATGAAGGCGGTGCGCAACGAGTCCGGCGGCGAGATTCGGGTGACCTACTCGCCGAAGGAGTGCGCGTACGGCACCAACCTGCCGGCGCCGGACACCAACACCAAGCGCTGCCACCCGCTGCGGTGGACCCCGGAGGGGCTGGGCGAGCGGACCGACTGGTTCAACAAGTACGTGGTGACCGAGGTCAGCGAGTCCGACCGGACCACCGGGTTCGAGCCGGAGATCTCCTCGGTCGAGTACGTGAGCCCGCCCGCCTGGCGGCACGACGACGAGGACGGACTGGTCCCCGAGGACCGCAAGACCTGGAGCCAGTGGCGCGGGTACGAGCGGCTGCGGGTGCGCAAGGGCAAGCAGGGCCAGCCCCGCTCGCTCACCGAGCTGGTCTACTTCCGCGGCATGGACGGTGACCTGACCGCCACCGCCGGGGTCAAGAAGAACGTCTCGATCGTGGACTCCACGAACACGTCGTGGAAGGACACCGACCAGTTCGCGGGCCTGGCCCGGGAGACGATCACCTACACCGCGGACGGCGGGACCATGCTGTCGCGGACCATCACGGACCCGTGGCTCTCGCCGCCGACCGCGACCCGTACCCGTTCGTGGGGCACCACGAGCGCGTACCAGGTGCAGCAGAAGAAGATCAGCCAGGGCGAGACGATCAACGGTCAGTGGCGGGAGACGGCCACGGCGCACACGTACGACGACTCCGGCACCCTGCTGGAGGCGGCGGACCTGGGCAACGTCGCCGACCCGGACGACGACACCTGCACCAAGTACACGTACGCCCGCAACCAGTCCGTCTGGCTGCTCGACCTGCCGTCGCAGACCCGTACGTCGATCGGGTCGTGCACCCGGCAGCCGACGGGTGCCGGCGACATAGTCTCGGACGAGCGGTACTACTACGACGGTAGCGACACGTTCGGCGCCGCGCCGGTGCGCGGTGACGTGACCCGTCGCGAGGAGATCAACGGCTGGGCGAACGGTGCGGCGACGTACCTGACCACCATGCGGGCCGCGTACGACGTGCACGGCCGGCTGGTCGAGCAGACCGACGTGCTGGGCGCCAAGCAGACGTTCGGCTACACGCCGGCGACCGGCGCGCCGACCACCAAGGTGGTGGCGACCAACCCGCTGGGCCAGACCACGACCACCACGCTGGACCCGACCCGCGGGACGGAGCTGACGGTCACCGGCCCGGACGGCAGCCGCAGCGTCACCCAGTACGACGCGCTGGGCCGGGTCACCAATACCTGGTTGCCGGGCCGGGACACCAGCCTGTCGCCGAGCGCGACGTACCAGTACGTGATCCGCACCGACGGACCCAACGTGGTGATCGCCAGCACGCTGGAGTCCAACGGCGGCTACCGGACCGAGTACCAGCTCTTCGACGGGAAGATGCGGCTGCGCCAGACGCAGACCCCGTCGCCCGCCGGCGGTCGGGTAATCAAGGACGTGGTCTACGACTCGCGGGGCCGCGAGGTGAAGGTCAACGGGCCGTACTACAACGACGCGCCGCCCGGGGACCAGCCGGTGATCCCGCAGGAGGACCTGCTCCCGGCGCAGACGGTGACGGTCTTCGACGACGCGGACCGGCCCACCAACGAGATCTTCAAGGTCGAGGGGGTGGAGAAGTGGCGCACCACGCACGTGCACGAAATCGACCGGCAGCACACCACGCCGCCGCTCGGCGAGACGCCCACCACCCGCATCCTCGACGCGCAGGGTCGGCTGGTCGAGCTGCGGCAGTACAAGGGCACCACGACCAGCGGTCCGTACGACGCGACGAAGTACACGTACACCAACTCCGGGCAGACCAAGTCGATCACCGACTCGGCCGGTAACGTCTGGAGCTACGACTACGACGCCCGGGACCGGATGATTCGCAGCGTGGACCCGGACCAGGGCACCACCGAGTACACCTACGGCGACGGCAACGAGATCCTGACGGAGAAGGACTCCCGGGGCGTGGTCCTGGCGTACGAGTACGACGCGCTGGGCCGAAAGACCGCGATCCGGCAGGGTTCGGCGACCGGTCCGAAGCTCGCCGAGTGGACGTATGACAAGCTCGCCGACGGTACGCCGGCGCCGGGGCTGCTCGGCACCGCGACCCGCTACGTCGACGGTCGGGCGTACACCACGGCGGTCAAGTCGGTCGACGGCGCGGGCCGGGTGACGAAGCAGACGATCACCATTCCGGGTGAGGAGGGGCGGCTCGGCAACACGTACGAGTTCGGCACCGCCTACTACCCGGACGGCGAGGTGGCGAGCAAGACGCTGCCGGGCGTCGGCGGGCTGCCCGCCGAGACGCTCACCTACGGCTACAACGCGCTCGGGCTGCCGACGACGCTGACCGGCGCCACGCCGTACGTGACCGGCACCTCGTACACGGAGTTCGGGGAGCAGAAGCAGGTCAACCTCTCCACTGGCGGCAAGTGGCTGCGCCGCGACTTCAGCTACGAGTTCGGTACCCGCCGCCTCAGCAAGGCGGAGACCCGGCGGGAGACCGGACCGCAGCTGATCGCCAGCGTCGGCTACGAGTACGACCAGGCCGGCAACGTCACGAAGATCACCGACGCGCCGGACCCGGCGAGCGGCTCGATCACCGACACGCAGTGCTTCAAGCACGACTCGCTGCGGCGGCTGGTCGAGGCGTGGACCCCGGCCTCGGGGGACTGTGCGGCCGCACCGGTCGCGCAGCAGTTGGGCGGGCCGGCCCCGTACTGGCACGCCTGGACCTTCGACAGCGTCGGCAACCGGAAGACCGAAACCCGGACCGCGCCGAGCGGTGCCGCCACCAGCAGCACCTACGAGTACAACGCGGCCGGGGGTGCCCAGCCGCACGCGCTGCGGAAGGTGACCACCACCTCGTCGACCGGTACGAAGGTCGACCAGTACGACTACGACTCGGCCGGCAACACGAAGTCGCGGGTGCAGGCCGGTGTCGGCCAGACCCTGGAGTGGGACGCCGAGGGCCACCTCTCCAAGGTCACCGAGAACGGCAAGGTCACCTCGTACGTCTACGACGCCTCCGGCGAGCGGCTGATCCGGCGCGACGACACCGGCAGCACGCTCTACCTGGGCGACACCGAGCTGCACCTGGACACCGGTGGCGGCCTGGCCGCCGTGCGGTACTACAACCACGGCGGCAGCACGGTGGCCATGCGCACCGGCCGGGACGGGCGGGTGACCTGGCTGGTCTCCGACCACCACGGCACGGCCGAGCTGGGCGTGGACGAGGGGACCCAGATCATCCAGCGGCAGCGGCACGACCCGTACGGTTCCGACCGCGGCACCGGCACGCCGAAGCTGGCCGGTGACCGGGGCTTCGTGGGCGGCTCGAAGGACGACTCGACCGGGCTCACCCATCTGGGCGCCCGCGAGTACGACCCGAACACCGGACGGTTCATATCCGTCGACCCAATGATCGACTTCGACGATCCGCAGGCGATGCACGGGTACGCGTACGCCAACAACAGCCCGGTGAGCTTCACCGACCCGGACGGCCGGGCGTACGTGACGCGTATGGTCACCAGTTACCGCACGGTGTACCAGACGATGATCCGGAAGGTGGTGGAGATCGTGCGACTGATCATCACCATGATGGTGAAGCTGATCTTGGCCATCTTCGCCAGCTTCTGGGTGCCGCGGCAGATCGTGGTGGTCAAGCACATCATCCGCTACATCAAGTACCTGGTGAAGCGCCTGGTCAAGGTCGTCAAGATGATCAGAGTCTGGGTACAGACGAAGAGCAAGAAGGCGAAGCTACGACTAGCCAACAAGATCAATAAAGAGCTGAACTCGATCAAGGCGACGGCCAAGGCGTTCCAGAACTACCTGGCCGCGCTGGAGGCGGCGGCCCGGCTGCGGGACATGGTCCAGCGGGCGCTGATGGAGGCGCTGAAGGACGACCGGAAGGGCGGGTCCAACCCGTTCAAGATGGGCCTCGGCTGGCTGTCCAAGCACAACCCGATACCACTGATCACCAGAGGCCAGTCGTGGCTGATCGGCGGGATCACGGAGAACGCGGTCGAGCTGACCGGCGGTTCCTGCTCCACCATGGAGGGGATCCGGGTCTGCAAGACGCGGTGGCCCCTGTACGGCGGCAGCGGCACGACGTACGGCGACACCTTCGTCACCGACAAGAACGCCAACCCGGACTCGGACATGCTCAAGCACGAGAAGGTGCACCGGGACAAGCAGTGGCGCAGGTACGGCTCGCTGTTCGGCCCGATGTACCTGACCGAGCTGATCCGCACCGGCGGCAACGGCTGCAAGAACATCTACGAGATCCAGGCCGGTCTCGCGGACGGAAACTACCTCCCTTGCTGATCCGGCATCGACGGCGTTACCTCCTGGCTCTGGCGGGGCTGATCTGCCTGAGCCAGGGGGCCGCCGACTGCTCCCGGGCGGGCGGTCAGGTCCGCTACCAGCTGGGCTACGCGGAGGTGGCCGGGAAACCGGCGGTCTACGCGCCGCTCTGTCCCGACGACGAGGTCCGGGGCGTACGGGTCTACGCCGCCCCGGACCCGGACAAGGGAGGCAACTTCACGCTGCTCTGGCAGGCGGAGACGCCGCGCGTCGACGCGGCCCGGAAGGGCCTCGTGGTGCTCGGTGACGACAGCCAGTTCGAGACGGTGAAGCTGGCGCCGCCGGCCAGCTTCCCCCGCCGCCTGTCGGTCAGCGTCGACACGGTCAGCGGCGCGGGACCCTCGGAGAACCGCGAGCACTCCGCCGACCTGCCGGACTATCCGGCCGGCACCCCGCTGGCCGAGATGACCTTCGAGACGGCGGGCGGGTCGCGCTCGGCCGAACAGGTACGGCGGTTCGTGGAGGACCAGCACCCCTGCGGGTGAGGCACTGCGAAAGGACCCCCGGTCACCGGAGCACGGTGACCGGGGGTCCTTTCGCATGCCTGGGGCGCGTCGGTCCGTATTGACGGCCGTGCCTCCGCTCGTCGGCCTGTATCGACGGCCGCGCCTCCGCTTGCCGGCGGGGGGGCGTCAGCCCGCGGCGAGGCCGTCCGGCTCGGGCTGGCCGACGAGGCCGCCCGCCGCCTCGGTGGCGAGGCGCTCCGGCGCGGGTTGCTCGATCGCCGTGCCGACCCGTACCGTCGTCCCGGCCGCCCCGGTCAGCACCCGCATCTCGTCGCTGAGCTGCCGGGCCAGCCACAGCCCCCAGCCCCCCGCCGTACCGGGCTCCGGCCGCTGCCCGGACTCGTGCTCGACGGAGTCGAAGCCGACGCCGGCGTCCGAGACCTCGCAGTACACGGTCCCCGCCTCGTGCCACAGCCGCAACCAGCCCCGGCCGCCGCCGTGCCGCACCGCGTTCGTGATCAGCTCGTTCACCGCGAGCACGAAGTCGTCGAGGCGCTGCCCACGGAGCCCGGCCGCCGCGGCGCAGCCGGAGACGCTGTGCCGCACTTCGGTCACCTGGCCACGATCGAAGGTCTCGGCGATGAGCGGTACGGGTTCGACGGGCAGAACCGTGTGCGGCGCGAGGGGATCTTCGTCAGACATGGCCTCGTCCCGCCAATGATCGTTAGCGCGTACGCGCCCCTCCACCCTACGTCAACAGCAGGTGGGATGCACTTTGCCGGCGACCGCCTTGCCCGGCGGTGGCGGGCCTGTGACATCGTCGGGGCGTGCCCGACGCGCCCGGTGGACTTCAGGTGCCGCTCTGGCGGGCCATCGCCGTCTTCCGTTTCGCCGCGCTGGCGTACGTCCTGGTCCTGGTCGTACGCAACGTGCGCGACTACGCCCACCCGCTCGGCGCCGTACCGGTCCTGCTCGTGATGGCCGGCTGGACGGTCTTCGCC
Organism: Micromonospora sp. NPDC049559; assembly: GCF_040676675.1. Taxonomy (NCBI): domain Bacteria; kingdom Bacillati; phylum Actinomycetota; class Actinomycetes; order Micromonosporales; family Micromonosporaceae; genus Micromonospora; species Micromonospora sp. NPDC049559. The sequence goes on from NZ_JBFAPK010000025.1 coordinate 30,154, forward strand.
GGCTACGCGTACGCCCGGCCGAGGCGCCGCGGCTGGCCCCTGCTCGCCGCCGACCTCGCGGTACCGGTGGGGGTGTTGCTCGTCACGCCGTGGGTGGTCGGCCGGCCCGCGCTCGCCAGCGGCGTACCTCCGCTCGCGGTCGCCTGGCTGGCCGGGCCGGTGCTGGCCTGGGCGGTCTCCGGCGGGCGGAGCCGGGGCGCCGCCGCGGCGCTGATCCTCGGCGCGGTCGACCTCACCGTCCGGGAGCGGCTGACCCAGTCCTCGACCACCGGGGCGGCGCTGATGCTGCTCGCCGGCCTCGCCGTGGGGCACGTGGCCCGGCTGGCGGTCGCCGCCGAGGAGCAGCTGCAACGCGCCGTCGAGCTGACCGCGGCCACCCGGGAGCGGGAGCGGCTGGCCCGGGACATCCACGACTCGGTGCTCCAGGTGCTGGCGCTGGTGCAGCGGCGCGGCGCACACCTCGACGGGGAGGCGGGGGAGCTGGCGCGGCTCGCCGGGGAGCAGGAGGCGGCGCTGCGGTCGCTGATCGCCAGCGGCCCGCCGGACGAGGGCGGCGCCGGCGGCGGCCTGGCCGACCTGCGTACGGTCCTCGGCGGGTACGCCTCGCCGCAGGTCTCGATCGCCTCGCCGGCCACCGCCGTGCGGCTGCCCGAGGCGGCGGCCCGGGAGCTGGGCGCCGCGGTCGGGGCCGCGCTGGACAACGTGGCCCGGCACGGGGGCGGCCGGGCCTGGGTGCTGATCGAGGACGAGGCGGAGGAGATCGCCGTCTCGGTACGCGACAACGGGCCGGGGATCCCGGCGGGGCGGCTCGCCGAGGCGGCCGGGCAGGGGCGGCTCGGCGTCGTGCAGTCGATCCGGGGGCGGGTCGAGGCACTGGGCGGATCGGTGGAGATCACCTCGGCGCCCGGGCAGGGCACCGAGGTCGAGCTTCGCGTCCCGCGAGTGCCGCCTGTCCCGGGCGTACCGGAGGTTCCGGGCGTCCCCGCTGTACCGCGTGCCTCCCGTGTCCCCCGTGTCCCGCGTGTCCCGCGCCCTCGCTCATGATCAAGTCTGGTGGCCGGCCGCTATGCTCGGGCGCGTGAGCGAGGCGGCACCGATCCGGGTGATGGTCGTCGACGACCACCCGATGTGGCGGGAGGGGGTCGCCCGCGACCTGACCGAGGCGGGGCACCTGGTCGTGGCGACCACCGGCGAGGGCCGGCAGGCGGTCCGCATCGCCGGCGCCACCCGCCCGGACGTCGTCGTGCTCGACCTGCAACTGCCCGACATCTCCGGCGTCGAGGTGATCCACGGCCTGGTGGCCGCGGTGCCCGAGGTGCGGGTGCTGATGCTCTCGGCCAGCGGCGAGCAGCAGAGCGTGCTGGACGCGGTCAAGGCCGGCGCCACCGGCTACCTGGTGAAGTCAGCATCGCCACGGGAGTTCCTGGAGGCGGTGACCCGTACCGCCGCCGGCGAGACGGTCTTCACCCCGGGCCTGGCCGGTCTGGTGCTCGGCGAGTACCGCCGGCTCGCCATCGCGCCCGCGCCGCGCGACGAGCCGGGCGACGCCCCGCGCCTGACCGACCGGGAGACCGAGGTGCTGCGCCTGGTCGCGAAGGGGCTGTCGTACCGGCAGATCGCCGAGCGGCTCGGACTGTCGCACCGTACGGTGCAGAACCACGTACAGAACACGCTCGGCAAGTTGCAGATGCACAACCGGGTCGAACTCACCCGGTACGCCATCGAACAGGGCCTCGACGGCTAGCGGGAATCCCGCCTAGCGGCGTCGATGCTGGTCGACGAGGGTCTGGGTGCCCAGGACGACGGCGAGGGCGAGGCGTTCGGCGTCCTCGGTGCCCGGTTCGGCGGTGTAGACGGTGATGCGGAGATCGTCGACGGCGACGACGAGCGTGTCGCAGTCCAGGGTGATGCGTCCGACCGCCGGGTGGTCGACGACCTTGCGTTTCGACGGGTCGGACAGCGGCGGGGCTGGAGCGTCCCACAATTCGGCGAAGCGGGCGCTCCTGTCGGCCAGTTCGGCGATCAGCCGGCGCAGCGCGTGGTCGCCGGGGTAGCGCGAGGCGGTCAGGCGCAGGTCGGCGACGAGCCGGGCCTCATGGTCGGCCTGCTCGACCGGGGTGTGCACGACTCGGGTGGGCAGGCCGGCGAGGTTGCGCCAGACGGCGTTGCGTTCCAGGCCGCGCCAGGTGGAGGTGTCACCCATCAGCGCGTCGTACGGCGCGTTGGCCAGGACCAGGGTCCAGCTCGCGTCGTAGACCACCACCGGGGTGTGTGCGAGCCGGTCGAGCAGCCGCTGCACGCTCGGGGTGACCCGCGACGGCACCATGTCCAGGCCGGGCGCGGCGTGCCCGGCCAACCGGTACAGCAGGTCACGTTCGGTGTCGGCCAGGCGCAGGGCCCGGGCCAGGGCCTCCACCACCTGCGCCGAGGGTGCGGTCGCGCGGCCCTGCTCGAGCCGGGTCAGGTAGTCGGTCGAGATGCCGGCGAGCGCGGCCAACTCCTCACGGCGTAGACCGCTGGCCCGACGGCGCCGCCCGACGGGCACGCCGACGTGCTCCGGTGCGACCCGGTCGCGCCAGCGGCGCACCGTACGGCCGAACTCCCACGCTTCCACCCGTCCAGTCTGCGCGAGCCCGAGGAGGATGTCCTGGCCCTGGCAGTCCTACGAAAAGCGCACGACTGCCTGACGCCGCGCCGGGCCCGCAGCCTGAGGCCATGACGTCCACCGAACCCGGAACCGTACTGATCACCGGCCCGACGCGTAACCTGGGCCGCCACGCGACGCTCGCCCTCGCCGAGCGACGCGCCGACCTGCTGCTGGTCGGCCGCGCCGGGCCGGACCTGACCGTGATCGCGAGCGAGGCCCGCGCCCGCGGCGCGCGGGTCCGCGAGATCGGCTGCGACCTGTCGCGCCTGGCCGACGTCCGCGCCGCCGCGGCCACCGTACGCGACCTGCTCGCCTCCGGCACCGTACGCCCGCTGCGCGCGCTGGTCGCCAACGCCGGTGTCATGTCGGCCGACACCCGCCGGGCCTCCGCCGACGGCTACGAGCTGACCTTCGCCGTCAACTACCTGGCTCACGCGCAGCTCATCGGAGACCTGCTCGACTCGTTCACCGCCCCGGCCCGGGTCGTGCTGGTCGGCTCGAACACCTACCACGCCAACCTGTGGCGCCGGATGCTGCACGTGCCGGAGGCCAGCTGGGCGGACCCGGTCGAGCTAGCCCGTCCCGCGGGCGGCGACACGAACCCGGGCATGACCGAGGCCGGGATCGCCTACTCCAACGCGAAGCTGGCGATCCTGTACTACGCGCACGAGCTGCAACGCCACGTCGGCGCCGGAATCAACGTGTCGGTGTTCGAGCCCGGCTGGATGCCGGGTACCGCTCTGGGCCGCCACGCCCCCCAGGCGTTCCAGGCGATCGGCCGCGCCCTGGGCCGCGTTCCGGGTGTTTCCACCCCGCGACGCTCGGGGCCACTGCTGGCCGCGGTCGCCGTGGACGAGAAGTGGGCGCACCTGCGCGACGGCGCGTTCGTGGTGAAGACGAGGCTGACGAACGTGCGGCCGGTCGCCCTCGACCGCGACCGGGAGCGGCGCCTGTGGACGGTCACCGCGGAGCTGCTGGAACGGGCGGACGCGGCGCGAATCCGTACACTCCACCAGGACTTCCCAGGTCCGCACCGACGAGCATGAGGAGGGGCGATGGACCCGAACGCCGACTGGGAGCGGCGCAGTACCGAGCTGTGGGCGGCCTTCGACGCGGCGCCCGAGGCGTGGGACGAGGCGGAGTTCCGGGAGCGGGTGGGCGCCCTCGTCGACGAGTTGGGGCCGGACCATCCGGTGGCGGCGTTCGAGCGCGCCTGCGCCTGGGACTCCACCGGTCACTCCGACCGAGCGATCCCGCTCTACCGCAGGGCGCTGGAGCTGGGCATCGACGGCATCCGGCGGCGGCGCTCGGTGATCCAGCTGTCCAGCTCGCTGCGGAACGTCGGGCAGGCCGAGGAGAGCGTGCGGTTGCTGACCGAGGAGCGCGAGCGCGGCTCCGACGAACTCGACGACGCGGTCAGCGCGACGCTCGCGCTGGCGCTGACCAGCGTGGGTCGGGAGCGGGAGGCGGTGTCGATCGCCGTCGGGGCGCTCGCCCGGCACCTGCCGCGCTACCGGCGTTCGATGGCCAACTACGCCCGCCTCCTGGTCGAGCCCGACTGACCGGGGCGCGCGGGTCAGTCGGTACGCGGCGGCGGGTCGGTCTCGTTCACGGCCAGCTCCTCGGCGCTGGCGCCGCCGCCCGCGGCCCCCGCGTCGTACGCGATCGAGTCCGGCTCGTCGTCGGTGCGGGCACCCTGGTCCGGCTCGACCAGCCGCCCGATCGGCGGCGCGGTCTGCCCGCCCAGTTGGCCGTGGTCGTAGAGGGAGACCGGCGAGTTCGGGTCCGAGGTCGGGCCGGGATCCATCACGTCCGCGTCCAGCTGGGCCTCGGCGGCGGCCTGCTGGCTGTCGGCCTCGGCCGCGATCGCCGGGTCCACCGGACCGGCGAGCGGGTCGTCGACGTCCGGCTCCAGCTGCTCACGCGCGATCTTGTAGTCGAGCGACTCGCCGTCCAGCTGTTCCTCGGCGGTGTTGCCGAAGTGGTCCGCGGCGAGGAACTCGTCGGCCGGCAGCGCGGCCGGGTCGAGCCCGTCCGCCTCGCGGCCGGTCAGCACGTCGTCGCCGGCGGTGGAGTCGTCGTCGGCCGTGCCGGGCAGTCCCTCGGCCTCGGGATCGGACACGGGGGTCGGGTAGTCGTCGTAGCGCATGAGGTCTCACTACCCATCGCCGCACCGACCATAACCGCAGCGGTCAGCCGCCAACCGGGACATCCGTCGCAGACGGCGCCTTACCGCCCCTCGGGTCAGTCCAGGTGCTCGTCGTCGGCGTGCAGTACCGCCCAGACCAGCTTGCCGTCCGGCAGCAGGCTGGTGCCCCAGCGCCGGGCCACGGTGTCGACCAGCAGCATGCCCCGGCCGCCGGCCGAGGTCGGCGGTACGGTGCCGTGGAAGGTCGGCGCGTCCCGCGAGTAGTCCCGTACGCCGATGTGCAGCGCCCGGCCGCGCGGCGTCAGCGCGACGGCCAGCGGGGTGGCCGCGTGGGCGACCGCGTTGTTGACCATCTCGGTCAGCGCGATGCACGCCGATCCGGCCAGCTCCGGTACGCCCCACCGCGCGCACCCCTCGGTGGCCAGCTCGCGGGCCTCGCGGGCGGCACCGGCGGCCGGCGCGAACTCGGCGCGCAGCGGTCGCGCCGCCTCGGGCTCGCCGAGCAGCGCGAGCGCCTCGGCCAGGCTCTCCCGCACCACCACCTCGACCCCGTCCCACCCGGCGTCGGGCCCGGCCTCGGGGAGACAGAAGGTGAGCCGGCCGGAGGGCCAGTCGGCCGTCTCGCGGGCCACGGCGGCGAAGACCGAGAGCGCCGCGGGCTCGGCCACCCGCAGCCGCGACACGTCGACGACGGCGGCGGGGGTGGGCTGGTCGGCGAGGCAGGCCAGCAGCGCGCCGCGAACCGGGCCGGCGGCTGCCCCGTCGAGCACGCCCACGAGCCGGACGAGCGAGTGGGACCTTCCGGTCTCGACCAGGAAACGTACGCCGGCCGTGCCGCCGGGTCGGGCCGTCGTGGGGGAGGTACCGGACCCTTGGGCTGTGGACATGGTGGTCACTGCCTTACGCGTCGTTCCGGGCCGCTGCGGCCGCCGTACCGGCAGGATCGCCAGCCGGGCGGTGCGGGCTGTGGCGTCGATCGGGAGGGTCCATTCGTCGTCCATGGTCAATTCTTCTGCTCTGGCCTCTGGTTATTTGCCGGTACCCAGGCCGGCGCCGCTTCATGCGGCCGTCGCCGATCGGTTTCGCCACCTGGGACGCGAGCGCGACCACGTCGGGGTGCCGGGCGCCGGCCCTGGTCGGGGCCCCGGTACCGGCCCGCCGTCGAACGCGCCGGCCGGCGGCGGGGCCGCATGTCCATCAGCATAGGCGGCGGTGGATCGGTTTCTCGGTGGGAAATCGACAGAAATCATCGCCTGGTCGGTCCGGTGACCGGCGATCCGACGATCAAGGGAGTTGAGCCATGCCCGGAACAGCACCGGTGGCCGCCGGAGCGGCCTGCCTCGCGCTCGCGGTCGCGCTACCGGCGGTCCCCGCCGCCGCCGGACCCGTCGGCGAGCTGACCGTGTACGTCGATCCGAGCCGGGCCGTCACCGCCGGAGCCCGTACCGGCCTCGCGCCCGAACGCGCGGTCGCCTCCGTCGAGGCGGCACAGGAGATCCTGCGCGCCCGGGGGGTGCGGCGGGCGAGCGTACTGCTGGCGGGCGGCACGTACGGGCCGATGCGGGTGACCTGGTCCCCGCCGGGCGGGCGGATCACGTTCGGCCCGGTCGGCGCGGCGGCGGTGACCGTCGACTGCGCCACCTTCGACGACGGCAACACCAACACCGAGTACGGCATGACCGTCACCGCAGACGACGTCACGGTCACCGGGTACGTCTTTCAGAACTGCCGCAACGGCGGGATCCGCGCCGCCGGCAGCTCGGGCAACCGACTCGTCGGGCTGACCGTGACGGGCAACACGTTCCGGCGCCTCGGCAGCAAGTTCCAGAGCGGCCCGGGCACCGGCTACGGCGGCGTCCACGCGACCTACACGACGGGCCTGACGGTGCAGGACAACCTCTTCCAGAACCTGGAGAACACCGACAGTCCCGGTTCGATCCACGGCGTCTACGCCGCCAACCTCGCCACCGGTACCCGCGTCGTCGACAACCGCTTCGAGTTGATCTCCGGCGATCCGATCCGCACCCGCAACCGGGCGGACGACACGACGGTCGACTCGAACAAGTTCTGGAAGACGGGCGCGTACGCGATCTTCAGCGACTGGCGGTTCGACGACGAGGCGTGCGGCACCGACGGGCTCTTCGACAACAACCAGGTCGGCACCACCACGTACAACAACGACCGCTGGAACGAGGACGCCCAGGGAAGCATCAACCCCGTCCGGGTCCGGCTCTGGGGACACGACGCGGCCAGCAACGCCAACCTCGGCGGCTGCGCCAGCGACCCGATCGTCTTCGGCGGCCACAACAGCTACGTGAGCACCAGGCCCTGGTAGGGCCACGCAACGGGGAAGGGCCGCGCCGCTCATCGGCGCGGCCCTTCGCTCTGCGGTTGACCCGTGGGCTATTTCGGCTGGCCCACGTAGGTCCCGCGTTGCGGCACCGTGTACACCAGTCCGCGCTCTCGGAGCAGCGCGACGGCGCGCCGGGCCGTGCCGCGAGCGATGCCGAATTCCTGGACGAGCGCGGTCTCGCTGGGGATCGGCCGGTGTGGAGCGAGGTCTCCGTTCGCGATGCGGGCGGCCAGGATGTCCGCGACCTGTTGGTAGACCGGGACGGGACCGTCTGGATCGATCATGAGTGGACGCTATTCGACCATGCATGATGGCAGTTCTTTAGATACGTCTCTGGACGTACATGCTCGTACACATCTACCCTTGGTTAGCGCTCGCGTTCGGTTGGCAACGAACGCGATCGCGCCAGAGGGCGGTCCGGCTCCGTGACAGCCGTCTCCGGGGCCGGACCTGCCGATACGTCGAAAGGAGACCGACCGTGAGCTGCTCAGCCGTCGCGCCCGAGCCCTGGCCGCCGCCAGCCGCTCGCGTTCTGCCCGCCGGCCGGTCCCCGGTACCCGGGCTCCCGATGGGCCTCCGGGACATCTGCGTACGGTGCGCCGCCAGCGGTCGGGGGCCGCACCACTGCATCGAGCGCGACGGCGGCGGGCCGTACGCGTACCTGCGCGACTGGCGCTGCGACTGCCCCTGCCGGGCGGCCTGATCCGTGGCCGGGCGCGGGCAACCGGGGAGGCGGGTGTCGTACGACGAGTACCTGTTCGCCGCCGCGCTGACCCTCGCCCGCCGCCACCGCCCGGTCTGGTCCTGGTGGAAGTGGCGGCGGATCTGCCGGTGCGGCAACGACCTGCCCTGCCGGGCCAGGCATCGCATCCCGATCAACCGGGGCCACTGGCCGGACGAAGAGTAGGTCGACGCGGCGGGCGGGACGCGAGGCGTACCAGGGGATTCCGTGCCCGGCGGGACGGGTGAGGCGCGCCGCGCGCGTCGGGGACGACGGGCCTGGCGGGGCGCCCGAGGTCGGGGCGGCGCCGGGCGTCGCGGCGGCGCTGGCTGAGTTGGCACGTTTCGGCTCGGGATGGGCCGGTTAATGGGAGCCTCTGATCGGAAGCCATTGGTGCGTTCTACGCGGAGGTGAATATGCGTGTCGGCCTGGTCTGCGCACACGCCGGGCCGCCCGGCCCCGCGCCGGAACAGACCGCCGGTACGCATCAGCACGTCGCCCGGATCGCCGCCGAACTGGCCGTCCGGGGGCACGACGTGCGCGTCTACCAGCGCCTGGACGACCCGGACCGGCTGCCGGCCGAGCAGCGGGACGGCTATCGGGTCATCCGCGCGCCGGTGGGGCCGCCCGCGCGCACCTCGACCGGCGAGCTGGTTGCCCTCGTACCGGAGTTCAGCCGCTGGCTGCTGGACGACTGGTCCGGCGACTGGCGCCCGGACGTGGTGCACGGGCACTTCTGGATCGGTGGGCTCGCGGCGGCGAGCGCGGTACGCGAGACCGCCATCCCGGTCGTGCAGACCTTCCACTCCCTCGGCGCCGAGCAGCTGCGCCACCTCGGCGACGAGTACCCCGGCCCGGAGCAGCGCGTCCCGCTGGAACGCGCGCTGACCCGGGCCGTCGACATGGCGGTCGCCCAGTGCACCGACGAGGTGGACGAGCTGACCCGGATGGGTTTGCGGCGGGCGGCGGTGACGATGGTGCCCGGCGGCGTCGACACGGAACGGTTCCACCCGGACGGCGAGGCGGCGCCGCGCGACCGGCAGGCGCGGATCCTGTCGGCCGGCGGGCTCGGCCCCGGGCACGGGCAGGAGGACCTGATCCTCGCGCTGCGGCTGGTCGGCGACGCCGAGCTGGTGATCGCCGGCGGCCCGCCGGAGGACTCGCTCGCGGGCGACGCCGAGGCGCGCCGGCTGCGCGAGCTGGCCGACCGCAGCGGCGTCGGTGACCAGGTACGCCTCGTCGGCGGCGTCCCGCACGAGCAGATGCCCAGCTGGTACCGCTCGGCGGACGTGGTGGCCTGCACCGCCCGGTACGCCTCGGCCGGGCGGGTGCCGATGGAGGCGATGGCCTGCGGGGTGCCCGTGGTCGGGTACGCCCTCGGCGGGATCGCCGACACCGTCGTGGACGAGGTCACCGGGCACCTGGTCAAGCCGGGCGACGCGCGGGACCTGGGAATACGCCTGCGCCGGCTGCTCTCCGACGACGCCGAGCGGTTCGCGTACGGGCACGCCGCGGTGGACCGGGTGCGGTGCAGCTTCACCTGGGACCGTACCGCCGGCGCGCTGGAGCGGCTCTACGAGCGCGTGGTCGAGCGGCGCCGCCCCGTCGTGGTCGCCTGACCGCCACCGCGCGCGCCCGACCTCGTCGATCTAGGGCAAATCCTCGTGGTTTGATCTCCAATCACGGGGATTTGCCCTAGATCGACGAGGAGGTCAGCCGCGATCTCGGTACGGCGTGGTGGTGCTGGGGCTCGGCGTACCGGGTCAGCCCGATCACGGCCGCCAGCGTGATGGCGAACCCGAGCGTGGCCAGCCACTCCCGGCCCGGCCAGATCTTGTCGTTGAGCAGCGTCAACCCGACCACCGCGGCCGGTATCGCGCCGGCCGCGTCCATGGCGGCGACGGCGGCCGTGGTGGAGCCGCGCTGCATGGCGAGCCCGAGCAGCAGCTGACCGACCACGGAGTGGGCGACCAGCAGGTAGAGCAGCGGGCTGCGGAAGCAGCCCTCGACCGAGCCGACCGAGGCGAGTGGCCGGGCGGCGACCGCGGCGGCCGAGAAGGCCATGCCGGCGAGCGAACCGAGCGCGACCGAGCCGGGCGAGCCGTGCAGGCGTACCGCGAAGACGCCGAGCACGGCGATCACCGCGAGCGTGACGACCAGCGCGATCAGCCCGGCGAAACCGAGCTGCCGCGACGGCGCCGGCCGGGCGGCCACGACCAGCGCGGTGATCCCGACGAAGAGCAGGACCAGCAGGGCCACCTCGGCGGCCGGCAGCCGCCACTTGAGCACCAGCACGCCCAGCAGGGCGGTCACCCCCAGGCCGGCGGCCACGCTCGCCTGGACCAGGAAGAGCGGCAGGTCCCGCCGGGCCAGGAAGGCGAGCACGAAGCCGAGCATCTGGCAGCCCAGTCCGACCAGGTAGGTGCGGTGGCCGGCCAGCCGCAGCAGCAGCCCCGGATCGAAGGTGTGGTGCACGGTGGTCCGCGCCGCGGCGATCGACTGGAGCAGGTTGGCGACCCCGTACGCGACGATCATCGCCGCCAGGAACCACCATCCGCCAGAGGACACCTGGCGAGGATAGAGGTTGGTCGCGCGTTCCGCGCGGCGGGTCAACGAAGCCGTTGCAACAGATCTTCGTGCAGCCTGCCGTTGCTGGCCACGGCGCTGCCGTCGCCCGGCGCGGGTGCGCCGGAGAGGTCGGTGAAGGTACCGCCGGCCTCGGTGACGATCGGGATGAGCGCGGCGACGTCCCAGAGGGAGAGTTCCGGCTCCACCATCGCGTCCACCGCGCCCTCGGCCACCAGCATGTAGCCGTAGAAGTCGCCGTAGGCGCGGTTGCGCCAGCTCTGCCGCATGATGTCCAGCATTCCGTCGAGGCGCCCGCGCTTCTCCCAGCTCATCAGGTCGCTGTAGCTGAAGCTGGCGTCGGCGAGCCGCCGTACCCCGGAGACCTTGATCGGGCTGGCCGCGGCGGGATGCCGGCCCGCGTACGCCCCGTGGCCCGTCGCTGCCCACCAGCGGCGGCCCAGCGCCGGCGCGGAGACCAGCCCGACCACCGGCCGGTCCCCCTCCAGCAGCGCGATCAGGGTGCCCCAGACCGGTACGCCCCGGACGAAGTTCTTCGTACCGTCGATCGGATCGATCACCCAGCGGCGGCTGCCCGGCCCGGCCGGCGCCTCCGACGCGCCGAACTCCTCGCCGAGCACCGCGTCCCGGGGACGGCTGCGGCCCAGCGTGGAGCGGATGGCCTTCTCCACGGCGGTGTCCGCGTCGGAGACCGGTGTGAGGTCCGGTTTCGACTCGACGTGCAGGTCGATGGCGCGGAACCGGGCCATCGAGATCGAGTCCGCGGTGTCGGCCAGCACGTGGGCGAGGGAGAGGTCGTCGGCGTAGCCCGTCATGGCCGGAAACGTAGCTGATGATTCCCGGCGACACGCGTAGGGTCCTGCGGCATGACGCCCGAGACTCTCGTCGGCCTGCTCGCCGAGCCGGACCGGCTGTCCGTCTTCGCCGCGATCGTGCTGGGTGCCGACACGCCCACCGAGGCGGCCCGTCGCGCGGGGTTGGATCCGCGCCGCGCCGCCGCCGCGATCCGCCGGCTGGAATCCGGGGGCCTGGTCACCGCCGACGGCGGCCGGCTGGCCGCGCGGACCGAGGCATTCAAGACCGCGGTACGCGAGCACGCCCCCGACCCGAAGCCCGATGCCGACCTCGACCCGGACCCCGGACGGGCCGCCGTGCTGCGCGCGTTCCTCGCCGACGGCCGGATCACCCAGCTTCCGGCGTCCCGCGGCAAGCGCCGGATCCTGCTCGAACACCTGGCGGCGGCGTTCGAGCCGGGCGTGCGCTACCCGGAGCGGGAGGTGGACGCGGTGCTGCGCGCCTGGCACGACGACCACGCCGCGCTGCGCCGCTACCTGGTGGACGAGGCGCTGATGGCGCGCGAGGACGGCGTCTACTGGCGGATCGGCGGCCCGGTGGAGTACGCCGACTGACCAGACGCGTCGATCTAGGGCAAATCGGGGTGATTGGAGATCAAACCACGGGGATTTGCCCTAGATCGACGGGGAAGCCGCCGGTGGCGGGTCGGTGTCGCCGGCCCGGGAGGCGAGCAACCTCCGGTACGAGGCCAGCCGCCGCTCGTCGGCGTGCCCGGCGGCGACCCAGGCGTCCAGCCGGCAGTCCAGCTCGTTCGCGGTGTGCTCGCAGTTGGCCGGGCACTCCAGCGACCCCTCGATCAGGTCGGGGAAGCCGTGCAGCAGGCTCTCGGCCGAGACGTGGGCGAGCCCGAAGCTGCGTACCCCGGGGGTGTCGACGATCCAACCGGGGTCGCCCTCGACGTCCGGCACCGGCGGCAGGCGCAGCGCCACCGCGCTGGTCGAGGTGTGCCGGCCACGCCCGATCGCGCTGACCGTACCGACCGCCCGCTCCGCCTCCGGCACCAGCCGGTTCACCAGCGTCGACTTGCCCACGCCGGAGTGCCCGACCAGCACCGACACGTGCCCGGCGAGCAGCCGCCGCGGCTCGGTGAGGTCGGAGTCGGGGCGGACCAGCACGTACGGCAGGTCCAGCTCGGCGTAGTAGCCCAGGACGGCGTCCGGCGCGGCGAGGTCGGCCTTGGTGAGGCAGAGCAGCGGCTCGATCTCGGCGTCGTACGCCGCCACGAGGCACCGGTCGATGAAGCCGGTACGCGGCGGCGGGTCGGCCAGCGAGCTGACGATCACCAACTGGTCGGCGTTGGCCACCACGACCCGTTCGAGCCGCCCCTCGGCGGTGGTCTCGTCGTCGTCGGCGGTACGGCGCAGCACCGAGCTGCGCTCCGAGATCCGGACGATCCGGGCCAGCGCGCCGGGCGCGCCGCTGACGTCGCCGACCAGGCTCACCCGGTCGCCCACCACCACCGACTTGCGGCCCAGCTCGCGGGCGCGCATCGCGGTCACCGTACGCGGGGGCCCGGCGCCCTCGTGGTCGTCGCGCACGCAGGTGTAGCGGCCCCGGTCGACGGCGACCACGAACCCCTCGACCGCGTCGGAGTGGCGGGGCCGGGTACGGGTACGCGGGCGCGAGGAACGGCCGGGCCGGACGCGGACGTCCTCCTCGTCGTACTCGCGCCGTTTTCCCGCCGCCAGGGCCTTCCCCTCTCCTCCGCCGCTCAGCTCTCGCCGCTCACCATCGCTGACCATAGTGCCGGGAACTCGGGCAGGGTCTTGGCGGTACACCCCACGTCGGTCAGCTGGATGCCGGGCACCGTCAGCCCGAGCACCGCCGCCGCGTGGGCCATCCGGTGGTCGTCGTAGGTCCGGAACGTCCCGCCGTGCAGCGGCCGGGGGCGGATCGACAGCCCGTCCGGCGCCTCGTCGACCTCGGCGCCGAGCCCGGTCAGCTCGTGGGCGAGCGCGGCCAGCCGGTCGGTCTCGTGCCCACGGATGTGCCCCACCCCGCGCAGCCGCGACGGCCCGTCGGCCAGTGCCGCCAGGGCCGCCACCACCGGCGTCAGCTCGCTCACATCGGAGAGGTCCGCGTCGACGCCGTGCACGGTGCCGGTGCCCCGCACGGTCAGCCCGTCGGTGTCCTGGGTCACCTCGCCGCCGAGCTGCCGCAGCAGCGTACGCAGGGTCTCCACCGGCTGGAGGCTGCGTCGCGGCCAGCCGAGCAGCGTCACCGACCCCCCGGTGACCAGCGCCGCCGCGAAGAACGGCACCGCGCCGGAGAGGTCGGGTTCGATCTCCCAGCCGCGACCGGAGAGCCGCCCCGGTGCCACCGCCCAGACGTCCGGGACCGTGTCGTCGACCGCGGCGCCGGCGGCCCGCAGCATCTGTACGGTCATCCGCAGGTGCGGCGCGGAGGGGACCGGCGGGCCGACGTGGCGGATCGTGGCGCCCCGGGCGAAGCCGGGGGCGGCGAGCAGCAGCCCCGATACGAACTGGCTGGAGGCGGAGGCGTCGATGACCACCTCGCCGCCGCCGATGCCGCCCGCGCCGTGCACGGTCAGCGGCAGGCCGTCGCCGGGGGCCGCCTCGATGCGTACGCCGAGCGAGCGCAGCGCCCCGACCAGCGGCCCGAGCGGGCGGGACCGGACGCTCGGGTCCCCGTCGAAGCTGACCGGCGCGTCGGCGAGCCCGGCCAGCGGGGGCAGGAAGCGCATGATGGTGCCGGCCTGGCCGACGTCGATCTGCGCGGGCCCGTGCAGCGGGTGCGGCCGCAGCACCCAGCGCTCGTCGTCGGAGTTGGAGACGTGCGCGCCGAGCGCGCGCAGGCCGCCGGCCATCAGCTCGGTGTCGCGGGCGCGCAGCGGTCGCAGCAGGGTCGAGGGGCCGTCCGCGAGAGCGCTGAGCACCAGCGCCCGCGCCGTCATCGACTTCGAGCCGGGCAGGCGCAGGGCCGAGGTGACCGGCTCGGTGGCGCGCGGTGCGGCCCAGGGACGGGGTGGGCGGGTCGCGGTCAGGTTCGGCACCCGTACATTCTGCCGTGCTCCGCTGGCGGGCGGTGATCGCCGTCCCCTCCTCCCGTAGACCGGGACGGCGGGGAGGTTCGTGTCCGCGCGCCCGGTTCGTCGGGAAGATCGCTGAAAGCTCGCTCTGGTGCGCCGGGACGGCGAAATGATCGTGCGAGCGCTAGCGTGTGGCCATGTGCGGGAGGTACGCGACCACGCGGCCGGCGGCCGACCTGGCCGCCGTCTTCGAGTCGTACGACGAGACCGGTGACCGGCTCGCCGCCGACTACAACGTCGCGCCCACCGACGCCGTGCCGGTGGTGCGCCGCGACGACGAGCCCGACGCCCGGCGCCTGCTCTCGCTGGCGCGCTGGGGTTTCGTACCGAGCTGGGCGAAGGACACCCGTGGCGCCGCCCGCATGATCAACGCGCGGGCCGAGACCGTCGCCACCAGCCGGGCGTACGCCTCCGCGTTCGCCAAGCGCCGCTGCCTGGTCCCGGCCGACGGCTGGTACGAGTGGGTCCGGCGCGACGGCGTCAAGCAGCCCTACTTCATGACCCCGCGGGACGGGGAAGTCCTCGCCTTCGCCGGCATCTGGTCGCGCTGGCGCGGCGGCGGCTCGCGCGGCGGCGGCGATTCGCGCGGGGACGGCGGCGACTCGCTGCTCACGTGCAGCGTGGTGACCACCGCGGCCCTTGGCGAGCTGGCCGAGGTGCACGAGCGGATGCCGCTGCTGCTGCCGCCGGAGCGCTGGTCGGCGTGGTTGGCCGGCGGCGGCGAACCGGCGGAACTGCTCGCCCCGGCCGGGCCGGAGTGGCTGGCCCGTATCGAGATCCGGCCGGTGGGACCGGAGGTCGGCGACGTACGCAACGACGGCCCGGGTCTGATCGAGCGCGTCCCCGTCCCGGCGGTACCGGAGAGCGAGCCGGTCGATCTGACGCTCTTTTAGCGCGCCTCCGACCGATCCCGACCGGATCGATGCCGACGCTCTGCGCGGTCGCTCAGCATATTGTCGTGCGCTGATTTGCCAGGGTTGTGGGTGAAACGTCGCCCAGTCTTTTTTCAGCTTCTCGGCAACCCCTTGTCTCCCCCCGGACGAGTGCGATAGAACACAGCGCCGGCAGTAGGCGTCGATTCGCACCGGGCGGATCGCGTCCCCCCTCGAACATGCCGGTCCCACGGGGGAGGTGGGTGAATGACACGGGCGCGGATGCCACGCCCGCATGAGGTCGACGCGGCGCGCCGGGACCCGAGGTTGCTCCGGGCGCTGCGGGAACAGACCTTCGACGAAGCCTGGCGTACCAGAGGTGCGTGCCAGAGCGTGGATCCGGAGACGTTCTTCCCGGCGCCGAGCGAGCCGGCCGACGCGGCGGTGGCGCTCTGCCGCACCTGCGACGTGCAGGGCTCGTGCCTGGCCTGGGCGCTGACGGTCGGCGACTGCCACGGTGTCTGGGGCGGGACGACGCCCCGGGAGCGCCGGGCGATGCTCGTCGCGTGGCGCGGTCAGGGGCAGCCCGATCCCGACGCCGTCGACGATCCCGGCCCGCCGGTACGCGACCGTCTGCTCACGCTGGTGCCGCTGAGCTGAGCCGATCCGGGCGGGTCGGCCCGGCAGAATGGCCCGGTGCGGCGTACCGAAGAAATCCAGACTCCCCGGGGCCCGGCGCGGGTCGACCTCGACCTGCCGGAGGGTGACCCGGCGAGCCTGCTCGTGCTCGGCCACGGCGCCGGCGGCGACGTGGACGCGCCCGACCTGGTCGCCCTCCGGGACGCGGCGGTCGCCGCCGGCGTCGGGGTGGTCCGGGTCACCCAGCCGTACCGGGTGGCCGGCCGCCGTGCCCCGGCGCCCGCGGGTCAGCTCGACGAGGCCTGGTCGGCCGTGGTCGGCGCGGTACGCCAGCGCCACCCGGCCGGCCCGGCGCTGGTTGTGGGCGGCCGGTCCAGCGGCGCGCGGGTGGCCTGCCGCACCGCGGTCGCGCTCGGCGCGGCCGGCGTCGTCGCGCTCGCGTTTCCGCTGCACCCGCCCGGGCGGCCGGAACGGTCCCGGGCGGACGAGTTGGCGACCGGACTGCCCACGCTGGTGGTCAACGGCGACCGGGACCCGTTCGGCGTGCCGGCCCCCGGACCGGGCGTACGGGTGGAGACCCGTCCCGGGGAGCGCCACGACCTGCGGCGCGACCCCGCCGGTACGGCGGCCGTGGCGGTCGCCTGGCTCCGCGAGCGGGGCTGGGCCCGCTGACCCCCGCCGGCTGACCCCCGCCGGCTGTGCTCCGCCGGCCGCTCCTGCTGCTGCCCGGCGGCGTCGCCCGCGGTTTCCCGCCGGCCTCGGCTCCGGTCCGCGCCTGCCGTTTCCCGGCGGATGGGTGATCGTTGCAACTCATGACGCCGGGCGCTCCGGGCACCGGAACCGGTTCGCGGGGGTACCCCGGCGTCATCCTCCCAGGCCCTTCCTGGTCCCAGCGGCGGTGCGCCCCGCCGGGGCCAGGGATGGGGCCAGACCCCGGAATGTCCGGCCCGGCCGCTGGCGTTACACCCCCCGGAAGCTATCCATGGCGAGGGGGTTGACCGGTGCCGACCGAGACACGGAGCCCGGAACGCGACGAGCGGGAAGCGCGACAGCTGGTCGAACTGCTGCACGGCCCCGAGTGGCAGGCGGCGCCGCCGCCGGTCGAGCCGGCCGGGGTGAGGACCGGCACAGGCACCCGAATGCGAGGTGCCGTCGGCGATTTGCGCGTATCCTCGGCGGAACAGCATTCGATTCGAGGGGACCTGCGGTTGACGCGACCTGAGACGACGGAAGAGCGCCGCGCGCGGTTCGAGCGCGACGCGCTGCCCTTCGTTGACCAGCTCTACGCGGCCGGGCTGCGGATGACCCGCAACCCCGCCGACGCGGAGGACCTGGTCCAGGAGACCTTTTTGAAGGCCTTTGCGGCCTTCCACCAGTTCGAAGAGGGTACGAACCTCAAGGCCTGGCTCTACCGCATCCTGACCAACACCTACATCAACTCGTACCGGCGCCGGCAGCGTCAGCCGATCCAGGCGCCGACCGAGGAGATCACCGACTGGCAGCTGGCCGAGGCGGAGTCGCACACCTCCAGCGGGCTGCGCTCGGCCGAGACCGAGGCGCTCGACCGGCTCCCGGACAGCGACGTCAAGCAGGCCCTCCAGCAGCTGCCGGAGGACTTCCGGCTCGCCGTGTACCTGGCCGACGTCGAGGGCTTCTCCTACAAGGAGGTCGCCGACATCATGGGCACGCCGATCGGTACCGTGATGTCGCGGCTGCACCGCGGCCGGCGTAACCTTCGCAAGCTGCTCGAGCGCTACGCCGCCGAGCGCGGAATCTCGGCCGCGCAGCCGACCGCCACGGCCGCCCGGGAGGTGTGACCGATGAGCTGCGGTGAACCGCACGAGACCGACTGCCGCGACGTGCTGGCCGAGGTCTACCTCTACCTCGACCTCGAGTGCGCCGACGAGCGCCGCTCGGTGATCCGGGACCACCTGGACGAGTGCTCCCCCTGCCTGCGCGAGTACGGCATCGAGCAGGAGGTGAAGGCGCTCGTGGCCCGCTGCTGCGGCAACGAGACGGCCCCGGCCGACCTGCGCGAGCGGCTGCGCACCCGGCTCGCCGAGTTGGTGTTCGAGACCGAGACCCGCGAGTACCTCGCCGACTGAACCGGGCTCGAACCGCCGACCGCACCGGGACGACGACAACCGAGAAAACGACACCGGCCCTGGACCGGGGCGGCCCGCTCAGGCCGCCCGGGTCCAGGGCCGGTTCGTGTGCGCGGAACTCCCGGTCAGGAGTTGGGGCGCTTGCCGTGGTTCGCCGCGCTCTTGCGACGCGCCTTCTTCTTCCGAGCCTTCTTCGCCATCCTGGCCTCCACTTCTCCGCTTTTTCTGCCCGCCACCCCGGGGAGCCGATCCGCTGATGTTAGGCCATGCGGTGCCGGCCGCCGCGCTCCACCGGTACGACTGGACGACGCCGGGCACATCCGGGCCGCGCCGGGCGGGCCCGGACGACGCCGGGACATCTGGACGAGAGCGTCGTCGTCCGCGCGCGAGCGGCCCCATGATTGGATACCGTTCGCACACACGCTCCGCAGATGAGGGAGGGCCGGAATGGCCGAGGAGATTCGCGCCGAGATGGTGGCGAACGTCTGGAAGGTTGTCGCCTCCGCGGGCGACACCGTCTCCGAGGGGGACACGCTCGTGATCCTCGAGTCCATGAAGATGGAGATCCCCGTCGTGGCCGAGTCCGATGGCGTGGTGCGGGAACTGGCCGTCAACGAGGGCGACGTGGTACAGGACGGGGATCTCATCGCCGTCATCGAGTGACCGTCCCGCCGGTGACCGGTTCCGCGCCGCTCCGGCTGGTCCGCGGGGTGCGGCGGGACCGGCGCGGCGGCTCTTCCCGACCGGCCGGGTGACCAGGGATCATTCGGATCGTTCCGGTTAGGGTGGGCATACATATCCCGGGAGCACGTCTCATGCGCAAGTGGTGGCCGCTGGCCGCGGTCGGTCTGGGCGCCTTCATGCTCCTGATCGATGTCACCATCGTCAACGTCGCGCTGCCGGACATGGCGCGCGAACTCGGTACGTCGTTCAGCGGGCTGCAGTGGGTGGTGGACAGCTACGCACTGACGCTGGCCGCGCTGCTGCTCGGTACCGGTACGGTCGCCGACCGGTTGGGGCACCGCCGGGTCTACGCCGCCGGGCTCGCGCTCTTCGGGGCGGCCTCGCTCGGCTGCGCCCTGGCGCCGTCGACGCAGCTACTGATCGCCGGCCGGGTGTTGCAGGGCGTCGGCGCCGCCGCGATGTTCGCCACCACGCTCGCGCTGCTCGGCACGACGTACCAGGGCCGGGACCGGGCGGTGGCGTTCGGCGTCTGGGGTGCGGTGAACGGCGCCGCCGCCGCGGCGGGGCCGATCATCGGCGGGCTGCTCACCGAGCACTTCGGCTGGGAGTGGATCTTCGCGGTGAACGTGCCGGTCGCGGTCGTGGCGATCCTGATCACCCTGCGGACCGTCGCGCCGGACCACGGCTCCCGCTACCGCCGGCTGGACGTGCCCGGCATGGCCACCTTCACGGTGGCGGCCGGCGCGTTGACGTACGGGCTCATCCGGGGCGGTGAGATCTCCTGGGCCGAGCCGCAGGTGTGGGGGCCCCTGGCGGTGGCCGCCGTCGCGCTCGTGAGCTTCGTCGCCGTCGAGCGCCGCTCGGCCGAGCCGATGCTGGACCTCGGGCTCTTCCGGCACCGTACCTTCGTCGGACTGGTCGTCGGCGGCGCGCTGCTCTCCCTCGGGGCGTGGGCGATGTTCCCGTACGCCTCGCTGTGGATGCAGAACCGGCTCGGCCTCGGGCCGGTCGCCACCGGACTGGTGATCATGCCGATGAGCCTGGTTTCCTTCGTCGTCCCGCTGGTCATGGGGCGGTTCGGGCACGCGGTCGCGCCGCGCTACTCGGTGACGCTCGGGCTGCTCCTCATCGCCGTGGGATCGCTGCTGCAGGCCCGGGTGCGCAGCGGTTCGACCGCCGGCGTCCTGATCCCGGGGCTGATCTGCATCGGGCTGGGCGCCGGCCTCTCGCTGCCGCCGCTCTCCTCGGCGGTGCTGGCGGCGGTGCCGCGCGAGCGGGCCGGCATGGCGGGTGGGGCACTGAACTCGGCCCGGCAGCTGGGCCTGGCGATCGGGGTGGCCGTGCTCGGTACCGTCTTCTCGAACCTCGCCACCGGCGGGGTCACCGGCCCGGGAACGTCCGTGGCGACCGCGCTGAACACCAGCTACCTGGTGGCCGGCGGGGCGGCGGTGCTGGGCGCCGGCCTGGTCTTCGCGCTGGTACGCACCCCGCGCGAGCCGGCGCCCGAACCGGGCGGCGCCCGCGCCGCGCAGGTGCCCGCGGCACGCGGCTGAGCGGGCCGGCGGTGCGCGGCTGAGCGGGGCCGGGGAGGCCGGCCCGGTCGACCGCGTGCGGGCGGCCCGGCGGCAGGCCGCACGCGGGCGGGCCCGCTCCGGGATCAGTCCGTCCGGGGATCCCGTCGGCCGGAGTCGGCCCCGGGATCAGTCCGTCCCGGCGGGCGGCTTCCCGTCGATCGTGTCGAGCAGTTCGTGGGCGACCTCCAGCGCGACCCGCTTGCGCTCCTCGTTGCTGAGCTCCGGCCCGCGTACGGCGAAGAGGCTGCTGTGGATCGAGAAGAGGGCCAGCGCCGCCCGCAGTTGGTCGGCCGGCGAGTCGGTGCCGCGGGAGAGTAGCCCGATCATGGCGAAGAGCCGCTCGCGCATCTGCTGGCCGCCGCTGAGGTGCTTGAACGCCGTCTGGTTCTGCTCGAAGAACCGCATCGCGGACGGCCCGTGCTGGAAGAACTCGTCGGCGTACTCGGCGATGATGGCGTGCCGGCCGGCCGCGTCGTCCGGCCGGGTGTGCGCCCGCTCGATGATCGCGTCGAGCCGGGCCAGCCGGTCCTCGACGACGCTGTTGACGATCTCTTCCTTGCTCTTGAAGTGGTAGTAGAGGGCCGCCTTGGTCACCCCGAGTCGCTCGGCGATCTCGCGTAGCGAGGTCTTCTCGTAACCCTGCTCGGTGAAGAGCTCAAGCGCCACGGCCTGGATGCGCGACCGCGTGCTCCCTGTGCTCTCGCTCACCATTACCACCTAACCAAGAAACCGGCTTGACGAAGGGCCTGCCCCAACTTACCGTACGGCTAGTAAGTATACTAGCCGGGCGGCAAGTAAGTAGATCGAAGCTTTGGGGGAGCGTACCGATGACCGCAACCGCACCGCCGGCTGCGGTACGACCGAACGTCCGGGTCGTACTAGCCGGCCTCATGATCGCGATGATGCTCGCGATGCTCGACAACATGATCGTCAGTACCGCGCTACCTCGTATCGTCGGCGAGTTCGGCGGTCTGAGTCACTTCACCTGGGTGGTCACCGCGTACGTGCTGGGCACCACCGTCTCGACCCCGATCTGGGGCAAGCTCGGCGACCTCTACGGCCGCAAGGCGGTCTTCCTGACCTCGATCGTCATCTTCCTGGTTGGTTCGGCGCTCTGCGGCATGTCCGGCTCCAGCATGTTCGGCGGCACCGCGGACGGCATGATGCAGCTGATCGGGTTCCGGGCCGTGCAGGGTCTGGGCGCCGGCGGCCTGATGGTGGGCGTCATGGCGATCATCGGTGACCTGGTCCCGCCCCGCGAGCGGGGTCGCTACCAGGGCATGATGGCCGGGATCATGGCGATCGCCATGGTGGCCGGCCCACTGGTCGGTGGCTTCATCACCGACAACCTCTCCTGGCGCTGGGCGTTCTACGTGAACCTGCCGCTCGGTGGCGTCGCGCTGCTGCTGCTGATCACCACGATGCACCTGCCGAAGTACCGTACCGAGCACCGGATCGACTGGATCGGCGCCGGCCTGCTCTCGGTGGGCATCACCGCGATCGTGCTGATCACCACCTGGGGCGGCAACGAGTACGACTGGGGCTCGCCGCAGATTCTCGGCCTCGCCGCGCTCGCGGTGGTGACCCTGGTCATCTTCGGGTTCGTCGAGAGCCGGGTGCCGGAGCCGATCCTCCCGCTCGCGCTCTTCGCCAACCGCAACTTCGCGCTGATCTCGGTGATCGGCTTCCTGCTCGGCTTCGCCATGTTCGGCGCGATGAACTTCCTGCCGCTGTTCCAGCAGACCGTGCAGGGCGCGTCGGCGACCAACAGCGGTCTGCTCCTGCTGCCGCTGATGTTCGGCATGCTGGTGGTCTCGATCGTGGTCGGCCGGGCGATCACCAAGACCGGCCGCTACCGGATCTTCCCGATCATCGGTGGCGTCGCGATGACCGCGGGCATGGGCCTGCTGATGCTGCTCGACGTGCACACCAGCAAGCTGGAGCTGTCCGCGTACATGGTCGTCCTCGGCGCCGGCATGGGCTTCCTGATGCAGACCACGATGCTGATCGCGCAGAACAGCGTCGAGCAGAAGGACCTCGGCGCGGCGAGCGGCGCGGCCACCTTCTTCCGGTCGATCGGCGGCTCGTTCGGTATCTCGCTCTTCGGCGCGATCTTCGCGAACCGGCTGCACGACTCGCTCGCGAGCCGGCTGGGCGAGCAGGTCGCGAACCAGTTCAGCGGCGGCGGCAGCGGCGGCGCCGGGATGGAGCCGGACGCGCTGAAGGCGCTGCCCGCGCCGATCCGGGAGGGGCTGCTCGCCAGCCTGGCGGACTCCATCTCCGGGGTCTTCGGCTGGGCCATCCTCTTCGCCGTCGCGGTGCCGGTGCTGGCCTGGTTCGTGAAGGAGATCCCGCTGCGCGGCGGCCCCGCCGGCGGCCAGCAGACGCCCGAGGAGGAGGCGGAGACCGCCCTCGCGTCCGCCCCGGTGCACTGACACCCGGCGCCTGACGCCCGACACGGGGCGCCGGGCGCCGTACCAGCGCCGATCATGGAGTTATGGTCGCGGAGACGCGGCTTGTGTGGCCGTCTGTCCGAGCCGCAACTCCACGATCGGCGCTGGTGCGCGTTCGGGGGAGGGGCGGGGCCGGAGGAACGCCGGGATGGTCAGCCGCGGCCGGTGAGCCGGCGCCAGAGCCGCCGGAGCCGGCCCTCCGGCCCCGGGCCGTTGGTGCTGGCCAGGACCCGGCGGGCCCGGGTGGCGGCGACCGGGTCCAGGTCGGGCGTGGCGAGCGCCAGGTGAGCCAGCGAACGGACGATCGAGACCGGCCGGTGCCGCGCCACGGCGATCCCGTCGGCCAGCCGCTCCGCCGCGACGGCGGCCACGTCCGCCCGGATCGAGGGGTCGACCCAGGCGGCGGTGAGCAGCGCGAAGAGCGCCGCCTCGGTGACCCAGTCCTCGACGCCCCAGACCAGGTCGACCAGGACCCGGCGCCGGGTCGAGTCGGGCCACGGTTCGTCGGTGTTGTGGTGCAGTAGCCCGAGGCAGGCCCAGACCTGGACGCAGCGTACCCACAGCGCCGGATCGTGCGCGGTCAGCGCCCGGCCGAGCGCGCTCTCCGGCGGGGCGGGCGGATGCACCAGCAGCCCGAGCAGGTCGTCGAGGGGGAGCGTGGCGAGGCTGACCGCGCTGTCGTACGCCGCCGGCGGGTGCGGCCAGGCGGGATGGGCCAGCCGGCGGATCCGTTCGACGGCGGCCTCGGAGGGCGCCGGCAGGAGCGGCACCGCCACCGGGCCGTCGTACCGCCACAGCCGGCGGGACGAGGGCCGGCGGGGTTCCCGGATGTCCGGGGTCGGGATGGCGGCGACCGCCACGTCCAGGCCCGGCAGCGCCGCGCTCATCGCCCGCATCGCGCTCGGCGGTTCCAGCCCGCTCAGCCGCAGCTGACCGTCGGTCGCGGGGCCGTCCGCCGCGAGCACCTGCCGCAGTACGTTGATCACGGCCTCCCCGGCGGCCGGCACCTGCCCCAGCCAGGGCTGGCCGTGGCAGCACTCGGCGAGGTCGTTGTGCTCGTGCGAGTCGTCCGGATGGTCGCGCTGGAAGTCGGCGAGGGCGACCAGCTGCGCCAGCTCGCCGTCCCGCTGGTACCGCAGCCGGTGCCCCGTGTGCACGGCGCAGTCGAAGGTGGGGTCGCGGGCGAGCGCCTGGTCGATCCAGTCGATCGCCTCGTCGAGCCGCCCGTTGTCGGCGAGCGTGCCGGCGATGTCGGCGTAGACGGAGAGGTCCGCCGGATCGTGGTCGACGGCCCGGCGCAGCGCGGCGAGCGCGTCGGCGGTACGGCCCGCGCTGCGGTACGCGTAGCCGAGCCAGACCTCGGCCAGCTTCGACGGCGACTCCCGTACGCCACGGGTGGCCCAGGTGACCGCCAGGTCGGTCTCGCCGAGCCGGCGGGCCAGCGCCGAGGCCGCGCCGAGCAGCAGCCCGTGGCGCGGGTACGCGGCGACGGTGTGCCGGGCCAGCCGCAGGTACGGCAGGAGCGGCCCGCGCTCGTCCTCGGCGACCGGGTCGGGTACGGCGGCGCAGACCTGCATCAGGATCCGGGCGATCCGGTCGGGCGTGACCCGGCCCGGCAGGTCCGGGGCGCCGACCCAGGGCACGCCGGCCCAGTCGACGGCCGGCGCGTGGCTGGTGGCGGCCGCGAGCAGTTCCAGCCCGTCGGCGGGGTGCCCGGCGGCGGCGAGCAGATGGGCCCGGGCGACCACGGCGCCGATGAAGGCGTGGTGCTGGTCGAGCGGGAAGAGCTCCACCCCGCCGTCGGCCCGCGCGGCGAGCTGGGCGAGCACCTCGTGCACCTCGGGCAGCGTGGGGGTGTGCACGATCGCTCCGGCCAGGTGTTCGGCGGCGTGCCGCAGGTCGCCTTCGCCCAGCGCCAGCCGGGCCAGGGCCAGCTCGCCCTCGGCCGACAGGCGAGGGTCGTCCATTCCCTCGGACACGTCCGGCTTCTCCGCTCCCCCCGGGTCGTCGTCCCGGCGTGTGGAGCCTACATCCACTCGACACCGCGTGATCCCCTGCGCGTTCTTGAGCGTTCGGTTGCCCAAGTAGCTTGAATGGTGCAAGACTGCGCATGAAACGCGCGGGAATCGCGCACGAGAATGCGGCGCGCGGAACCGCGCAGGACGGGAGGGGCAGTGACATCACCCGGGGCCGGCATGGCGGCGGACATCGCCGAGCAGCCGGCGGGCTACGCGCGGCTGCTGGAGCCGGCCAACCGCGACGCCATCGCCGCCGTCGCCGCCGAGATCGCACGTCGGCGGCCGCGGCACGTCGTCTTCACCGCCCGTGGCACCTCCGACCACGCCGCGCTCTACGGCGCGTACCTCACCGAGATCCGCCTCGGCCTGCCGGCGGGGCTCGCCTCGCCCAGCGCCGTCACCCTCTTCGGCGCCCGGCCGGACCTCTCCGGCGCGCTGGTGGTGGGGGTCAGCCAGTCCGGCGGCTCGGCCGACCTGACCGAGGTGCTGCGGGTGGCCCGGGAGACCGGCGCGCTCACCCTCGCGGTCACCAACGACCCCGCCTCGCCGCTGGCGCGCGCCGCCGAACTCTCCGTCGACATCGCCGCCGGGCACGAGCGCGCGGTCGCCGCCACCAAGACCTACACCGCCGAGCTGCTCGCGCTGCTGATGCTGGTCGAGGGCATCCGCGCCGGGGACGGCGGGCTGCCCGCCCCGGAGCGGGCCGCGCTCGACGCCCTGCCGGAGCTGGCGGAACGGACCCTGGCCGACCCGACCGCGACCGAGCTGGCCGCGCGGTACCGCTTCGCCGCCCGGCTGGTCACCACGGGCCGTGGGTACGCCTACCCGACCGCGCGGGAGACCGCGCTGAAGCTGATGGAGACCTCGTACCTGCCGGCGCTCGCCTTCTCCGGCGCCGACCTGCTGCACGGCCCGCTGGCGATGACCGACCCGGACGTGCCGGTGCTCGCCGTGCTCGGCGCCGGCCCGGGCGGCGAGTCGATGCGGGAGGTGCTGGAGCGGCTCGGCGAGCGGCGCGCCGACGTGGTCGCCATCGGTCCGGCCGACGCCGCCGGCGCCAGCGCCCGGCTGCCGGTACCGGAGGTGGACGAGCGGTACGCGCCGCTGCTGGACATCCTGCCGCTGCAGCGACTGGCGCTCGCGCTCGCGCTGGCGCGGGGCGAGGATCCCGACACGCCCAGGGGGCTGAAGAAGGTGACCGTCACGCGCTGACCCCGGCGTGGCACTCTTGCAGGCGTGTCCACGCTGCGCGATCTCGCCGAGGAACACACCGCCCTGCGCCCGGTCGACATCGACCACCTGCACCGGGTGGCGGGGGACTGGCAGCTGCTCTCCGACCTCTCCTTCGCCGACCTGCTGCTCTGGGTGCCGGTCGGCGGCGACGACGACTCCTTCCTCTGCGTGGCCCAGGTGCGCCCGACCACGGCGCCGACGGCGTACCAGGACGACCAGGTCGGCCGGATCGTCGGCGGCCCCGAGGTCGCGCACCTGGCCATCGCGTACCACCAGGGCCGGATCTGGCGGGAGGGCGACCCGGTCTGGTACGGCGACACGCCCGCCCGGCACGAGGCGATCCCGGTCCGGCTGCGCGCCGCCGGCGGCGAGACCGGTGAGGTGATCGCGGTCGTCGGCCGGGACACCAACCTCTCCACCGCCCGTACCCCCAGCCAGCTGGAGCTCAACTACCTGACCACCGCCGACGACCTGGCCCAGATGGTCGCCGACGGGACCTTCCCGCCGCCGCGGCACCGGGGCGAGACCACCTCGGCGCCCCGGGTCGGCGACGGCCTGATCCGGCTCGACGCCAACGGAAAGGTCACCTACGCCAGCCCGAACGCCCAGTCGGCGTACCGCCGGCTCGGCTTCTCCTCGCACCTTGTCGGCGAGGACCTGGCCGCGCTGAACGGCCGGCTCGCCGCGGACCCGCTGGAGGGGACCGAGGCCGCGAACCGCGTGCTCGCCGCCCTGCGCGGCGAGGCGCCGCCGCGGCGGGAGATCGACGCGCGCGGGGCGACGGTGCTGACCCGGGCG
This sequence comes from Micromonospora sp. NPDC049559, assembly GCF_040676675.1. Lineage (NCBI taxonomy): Bacteria > Bacillati > Actinomycetota > Actinomycetes > Micromonosporales > Micromonosporaceae > Micromonospora > Micromonospora sp. NPDC049559. The sequence goes on from NZ_JBFAPK010000025.1 coordinate 56,890, forward strand.
CTGCCGCTGATGCCGGCCGGGGTGCCGATCGGCGCGCTGGTGCTGGTCCGCGACATGACCGAGGTCCGCCGCCGGGACCGGGCACTGATCACCAAGGACGCGACCATCCGGGAGATCCACCACCGGGTGAAGAACAACCTTCAGACCGTCGCGGCGCTGCTGCGGCTGCAGGCCCGCCGGGTCGGCATCCCGGCCGCCCGGGCGGCGCTGGAGGAGTCGGTGCGGCGGGTCGCGTCGATCGCGCTGGTGCACGAGACCCTCTCGATGTCCAGCGACGAGGCGGTCGAGTTCGACGGGATCGTCGACCGGGTGGCCTCCGCGGCGGCCGAGGTCGGCGCGACCGAGTTCACGGTACGGATGCGTCGGGAGGGGACCTTCGGCATCCTGCCCGCCGAGATCGCCACCTCGCTCGTGATGGTCCTCAACGAGCTGCTGCTCAACGCCGTGGAGCACGGCTTCCCGGCGGAGGGGGTGCCCGAGCAGCCGGCCGAGGTGGTGGTTTCGGCCCACCGCTTCCGCAAGCAGCTGCACGTCACGGTCGCCGACAACGGCCGGGGCCTGCCCGAGGAGTTCGACGCCGAGCGGGGCGGCCGGCTCGGGTTGCAGATCGTCCGGGCGCTCGCCACCGGTGAGCTGCGCGGCACGATCGAGCTGCGCAACCGGGCCGAGGGCGGCACCGAGGCCGTCCTGGTCGTCCCGCTGGCCCCGACCAAATCCCGCTGAGCGCCGGTCGGGCCCGGCACCGGCCCGCCGAGCACCGGCGTGCCGGCCCGGACCCGGCTCCGCCGAGCACCGGCCAAGCGCCGCGGGTCAGGGGCCGCGGGTCAAGCGCCGCGGTCAGGCGCCTCGGTCAGGGGCCGCGGGTCAGGTGCCGCGTCGGGTGAGCAGGGCGAGGGTGAGGCCGGGCACGTGCCAGACCGCGTCGGTGTCGAAGCCGGCCCGCAGCGGGTCCGCCTTCGCCGCCGGCATGCCCTGCAACGGATCGCCCTTCCGGCCGGTCACCAGCACCCAGACCCGCGAGACCGGGGCGAGGCAGCTCGCCGGCTGCGGGCACTCGCTCACCCACAGGTCGGCCCGGTCCCGGCGGCCGCGGACCGCCAGCACGTCCCGGGGCGCGTGCGCCCCCAACTGGTACGCGATGCCGAGGTCCAGGAACTTCCACCCGGTACGCGGTGAGTAGACGATCCCGTCGCCCGGTTGCCGTCCCACGGCGATGATCTCGGCGGCCCCCCGGTAGTCGATCTCGGCGCTGCGGGGCCACTCGTGCGTGTGCCGGAGGCCCTGCTGCTCGGGCACGCCGACGACGCCGGCCGCCAGCACCACGACCAGTGCCAACGCCATCCGGAGCCCGGCGAGTACCGCCCCGGCGAGCAGGCAGAGGAACGGCACCGTGAAGACCAGGTACCGGGGCACCCAGAGCGGGCTGACCAGGCCCCCGACGTAGAGCAGCACCGCCGGGAGCAGGGCGCAGAGCCCGAGCGCCAGCCCGCGGCGCCCCCGGGACAGCCCACCGACCAGGGCGAGCCCCACCACCAGCCCGCCGACGGTGCTGCCCTGGAGGACTCCGCCGGGCAGCACCGGGATGTCGCCCAGCCGGGACGGGTCCACCCAGTCGAGCTGGCGGCCCTGCTGGCCGCGCCCGACCAGGGCCAGCGGGGTGAGCAGCAGCAGGGTCGGTACCAGCACCACCAGCCAGCGCAGCAGCGGCCGCCAGGGCCCGCCGTCGCCGCCCCGGCTCCCGCCGCCGGTCGGGGCGGTACGGGGCCGGCGGGCGAGCAGGATCAGCGCCGCGTGCCCGGCGAGCAGGCTCAGCGCGATCAGGTGGGACAGCCCGAGGCCGAGCACCGCGGCGGCGTACCCGATCCAGCGCCACCAGCCCGGCCGGCGTACCGCCCCCACCAGCGCGAGCGTGGCGAGCACCGCGAAGAGGCCGGCGAAGGCGTACGGGCGGGCCTCCTGGGCGTACCGGGAGGTGCTCGGCACCACCGCGAAGAGGAGCCCGCCGACGAGTCCGGCACGCGCGCCGAGCAGCCGTTCGCCGAGCAGCGCCAGCAGTGCGGCGGCGCCCGCCGTGGCGAGGACGGAGGGCAGTCGCAGGCTCAGCACGGAGTCGCCGAAGAGTCGGATCCAGCCGTGCATCAGCAGGTAGTAGGGGCCGGTCACCGCGTCGATGTGGCCGAGGACCCGGACCAGGTCACCGGTGGGGCGGGTGGCGACGCTCCAGGTGGCCAGCTCGTCGCGCCAGAGCTGGGCGCGGTTGGCCTCGAAGAGGGTGACCGCCAGGGTGGCCAGCGCGGGCCAGACCCAGAGCGTGTGGCGCAGGCTGTCCGGCAGTCCCGGCTCCGGTCGGTCCGGTCGGGGCGTACCGGTCGGCGGGGCGAGCGGCGCCGGCCGGGTCGCCGGCTGGTCGGGCCCGGGCCTTTGCCCACGCCCGGACGGACTCTGCGTCGTCGTCGACGGCGGCGCCGCGGCGGGTCCGGTCGGTGCCGGCGGCGACGTGGCGGACCGGCCCATCCCCGGTCGGGCCGTGGCCTCCGGTTCCCCGGCGCCGTACCGGGCGGGTGTGGACCGTCGATGTGAATCGCTCAAGACCGGTTGCCTCATCGCTCTCTGACCCCGCTGATCACCAAAAGTAGCCGTTTGGTAGCTGTGGGTCAGATTTTAGGTGTCCTGTCCGCTTTCCGTGGCCGGTCGGCCGGGGTACCGGTGGCGGCCCGTCCGTGGTGCGGGACGAGTGACGTTGCCATTGGCCGGGCGTAACCGCGTATGGCAGCATGGACGGCATGCCCGCCGCCGAGCGCCGCGTCGTCACCCCGGGACTCACGTCCCGGCGGCACGTCGACTACGGCCGCGTGCGCAGCGCCATCTGTCCGACGCACTGACGTCGTCCGACCATCCGTTCGGGCGCGCGCCGCGCCGGTAGCTCCCGACATCGTTGTCGCTCCAGCCCTCGCGTCTCGGCTGGCCGGCGCCCTCTTCGCGCGTTGACCGGGCGGCCCGCCCAGCAGACAACGGAGGACGCCGCGATGGCGGTCAGCAGCACCCCCACCCGGACCGGCGAGTCGACACCCAGCGCGGAGCCGAGGCCCGCCCGCGCGCCCCGCCGCCCGCGGGGCGAGGGGCAGTGGGCGCTCGGGCACCGCGAGCCGCTCAACCCGAACGAGCGGACCAAGAAGGACGACAACCCGCTCAACGTACGGGCCCGGATCGAGAACATCTACGCCCACCGCGGCTTCGCCTCCATCGACCCCGCCGACCTGCGCGGGCGGTTCCGCTGGTGGGGGCTCTACACCCAGCGCAAGGCCGGCATCGACGGCGGGCGTACGGCGGTCCTGGAGCCGCACGAGCTCGAAGACGAGTACTTCATGCTGCGGGTACGCATCGACGGCGGGCAGCTCAACCTGGAGCAGCTGCGTACCGTCGCCGGCATCTCGCAGCGGTACGCCCGGGGCACCGCCGACGTCACCGACCGGCAGAACATCCAGCTGCACTGGGTACGGATCGAGGACGTGCCCGCGATCTGGCGCGAGCTGGAGTCGGTCGGCCTGCAGACCACCGAGGCGTGCGGCGACTGCCCGCGGGTGGTGCTCGGCAGCCCGGTCGCCGGGGTCGCCGAGGCGGAGCGGATCGACCCGACGCCGGCGATCGACGAGATCGTCCAGCGGTACGTCGGCGACCCGGCCTTCGCCAACCTGCCACGCAAGTTCAAGTCGTCGGTCTCCTGGCTGGCGGACATGCCGTACGAGGTGAACGACATCTCCTTCCTCGGCGTGGAGCACCCCGAGTACGGCCCCGGCTTCGACCTCTGGGTCGGTGGCGGCCTCAGCACCAACCCGATGCTCGCCCAGCGGCTGGGGGTCTGGGTGCCGCTGGCGGAGATCCCCGACGTCTGGGCCGGGGTCGTGTCGATCTTCCGGGACTACGGCTACCGCCGGCTGCGCCACCGCGCCCGCCTCAAGTTCCTGGTCGCCGACTGGGGGGTGGCGAAGTTCCGCGAGGTGCTGGAGAAGGAGTACCTCGGTCGGACCCTGCTCGACGGGCCGGCGCCGCGGCTGCCGGAGAAGCCGATCGACCACATCGGCGTCCACCCGCAGCGCGACGGGCTCCGCTACGTCGGCGTCGCCCCGGTCGTCGGGCGCGTCTCCGGGGACCAGCTCCAGGCGCTCGCCGACGTCGTCGCCGCGCACGGCAGCGACCGGGTGCGGCTCACCCCGTACCAGAAGCTGCTGGTGCTGGACGTCGCGCCGGAGCGGGTCGACTCGCTGGTCGGGGCGCTGCGCCGGATCGGCCTGGAGGCCGAGCCGTCGGCCTGGCGGCGGGGCACGATGGCCTGCACCGGGCTGGAGTACTGCAAGCTCGCCATCGTCGAGACCAAGGCCCGGGGCGAGGAGCTGGTGGCCCGCCTGGAGGAGCGGTTGCGCGGCTTCGACGCCGACATCTCCATCCACCTCAACGGCTGCCCGAACGCCTGCGCCCGCACCCAGACCGCGGACATCGGCCTCAAGGGACAGCTGGTGCTGGGGCCGGACGGGCGCCAGGTCGAGGGCTTCCAGGTGCACCTCGGCGGTGGGCTGGGCATGGCCGAGGGGCAGACCGCCGGATTCGGCCGCAAGCTGCGCGGGCTCAAGACCACCGCGGCGGAGCTGCCCGAGTACGTCGAGCGACTGGCCCGCCGCTACCTGGCCGGTCGCGCCGAGGGCGAGTCGTTCACCCAGTGGGTCGTCCGGGTCGACGAGGAGGAGTTGCGATGAGTGATCAGCGTGCCGCGCCCCTGTACTGCCCGTACTGCGGCGAGGAGGACCTGCGGCCGAACGAGGAGTCGCACGGCGCCTGGGAGTGCCACGGCTGTGCCCGCGTCTTCACGGTGAAGTTCACCGGGCTGCTCGCCTCGGCGGTGCGGCCGTGAGCCCGGTCTCGGCCGCCGGGCTCGGCCTGATCACGCTCGGGCCGGCGGGGACACCGGCGACGGCCCGGTCCTTCGAGGACGGTTCGGCCTCCGCGCCGAGGGGCGGCACTCCGGATCGGACGGACGCCGGCCGGCGCGGCCCGGACGAGCTGCGGGCGCTGGCCGAGGAGGCGGGCCGGGAACTGGAGGGCGCCCCGGCGGAGGAGATCGCGGGCTGGGCGGCGCGTACCTTCGGGGAGCGCTTCTGCGTGACCAGCTCGATGGCGGACGCCGTCCTGGCCCACCTGGTGTCCCGGGTGGCGCCCGGCGTGGACGTGGTCTTCCTCGACACCGGACTGCACTTCCCCGAGACGCTCCAGGTCCGCGACACGGTGGCCCGTACGCTGCCGGTCCGGGTCCGCTCCATCCGACCCCGGCTCACCGTGGGTCAGCAGGACGGCGAGTACGGTCCCCGCCTCTTCTCCCGGGCGCCGGACGAGTGCTGCGCCCTGCGCAAGGTCGAACCGCTGGAGCGGGCGCTCGCCGACTACGACGCGTGGGCGGCGGGGCTGCGCCGGGACGAGTCCCCGACCCGGGCGAACACGCCGGTGGTGGCCTTCGACGAGCGGCGGGGCAAGGTCAAGGTCAACCCGATCGCGGCGTGGACCGAGGCCGACGTGGACGGCTACATCGCCCGCTGGAACGTGCCGGTGAACGAGCTGTTCCGGCAGGGCTACACCTCGATCGGCTGCTGGCCCTGCACCCGGCGTACCAAGGCCGGGGAGGACCCGCGGGCCGGTCGCTGGGCGATGTTCGACAAGACCGAGTGCGGCCTGCACGTATGAGCACCGGGCCGGTGGCCCCGACGAGCACCGGGCCGGTGGCCCCGACGACCGCCCGTCCGGCGGGGCCGATCGTGCTCGTGGCCCACGGTAGCCGGGATCCCCGGGCCGCCTCGGCGACCCGGGCCCTGGTCCGGGCCGTGCAGGCCGAGCGCCCGGACGCGCAGGTACGCGCGAGCTTCCTCGACCACACCCGGCCGGGGCCCGGTCAGGTGCTGCGCGCTCTGGAGGCGGCCGGGCACCGGGGCGCGGCCGTGGTGCCGCTGCTGCTCACGGCCGCGTACCACGGCCGGGTGGACATCCCCGGCGCGATCACCGCGGCCCGGGTGGCCGGGTTGCGCATGCCGGTGGCGGTCACCGACGTGCTCGGGCCGGTGGGCGGCGTGGTGGACGAGCTGCTGCTGGCCGGGCTGCGCCGACGGTTGGCCGAGACGGGCGCGGTGCCGGCCGAGACGGGCGCGGTGCCGGCCGAGACGGGCGCGGTGCCCGTCGACCGGGGCGCCGCGTCGACCGGGGTAGGGTCGGCGCCCGGTCCGGTCGCCCCGGCGGCGGACGGGATCGTGCTGGCCGCCGCCGGCACCCGGGACGAGGCCGCCCGCCGTACCGTCGACGAGGCGGCGCGGGCGCTGGGTGAGCTGCTGGACGTGCCGTGCCTGGCGGCGTACGCCTCGGCCGCGCCGCCGACCGCCGGGGCCGCGGTGGCCGAGCTGCGGGAGCGGGGGGCTCGGCGGGTGGCGGTGGCCGCCTATTTCCTGGCGCCGGGCCGGCTCTACGAGACGGCCTGTGCCTCCGCCCGCGCCGAGGGGGTGGTGGCGGTGGCGGCCCCGTTGGGAGCGGCCCCGGAACTGGCCCGGCTGGTGCTCGCCCGGGTGGCGGCGGAACCGGCGGCCCGGTACACCCGGACCTGAGATCACGGCCGGTTCGCACCCGGCGCCCCGGATCGGGGCGGCAGTACGCCCGGGTGTACGGTCGGTCACCGTGCAAACAGAACGCCCTGGGGGAGTGGGGTTCCCCCAGGGCGTCAGTGCTTGTGGTGGTTGGTCAGGCGGTGTGAGCGCGCAGCACCCGAAGGCCGCCGCGGCGCTTGACGGCGCGGCGCTCCTCCTCGCTCATCCCGCCCCAGACGCCAGCGTCCTGACCTGACTCGAGCGCCCACTGCAGGCACTCATCGGTCACGGAGCAGCGCCGGCAGACGGCCTTGGCCTGCTCGACCTGCAGGAGAGCCGGGCCAGACGTCCCGATCGGGAAGAACAGCTCCGGGTCCTCGTCGCGGCAGGCAGCATGGTGACGCCAGTCCATGGCGGCAACACTCCTCATTCTGGGTGGGTGGCAGTTATTGCTGGATCTTTCCTATATGCATCCGCGTGCCATTCGCGACGGTGTGCATCCATCCGTTTGGCAGCGCGTGAGCAGGCTGTTGGGCCCGTGGGAAACCGCGCCGGACCGCTCGTTTAAACAAGCCCGTCCAGGCGATGCCCCGGTGACTCAAGTTCGCTTGTGAATACTTTCACGAACTCCCGTGATGTCAAGGGTAACGCTCGGAAAAAGTCTGAGCGGGTGAGCAAGCTCACGACCCCTTTGTCCGGATTTTGGCGCTTGCCGCCACCCGGTGTGCCACAGCCAATAGTCAATATAGTACAGTCCGCGCGACATTGCAGGCATTTCAGGCACCTGTCCTCGTTCGGCCCGGTTCGACTGGCTTCGCGATCCTGGTACCCCAGGGTCAGCAGATTACTCTTAGTGCTGCCCGGACGCAGGTGAATCTAACTTTTTCTCGCTCCCCGAGATAGTCCCCATCTAGCTGGAACGCCTGGGGACGGGCCGAGACCAGGGTGAACTCATCAAGATCGTGTAGTCGCAGGACCTGTGGTCCGTTCGGCTCCGCGTTTCGCGACAGGATCTGGGTCACTGTCCGTGCAGTGCTCGGGACCCTTAGTTGACGGAAGGCCATCACGTCAAGTCCGAGATCGAACGAGGCTTGGGGGTTGGGGTTGATCTCCCGGTCGCCGAGATAGGTCCACGGAGCCGTGTTCTGAATGATTACGGTCGCCAGCGCACCCTCTGTCCGTTCTCCCGGACGCTCCAGTGCTATCGCCGGATGCCGCCGATCGGAGGCGAGGAAGTACTGGCCCAATGTCGCCCGCAGATATAGCGCCGGTGTTGATTTCCGGCCCCGGTGGCGCGCCTTCTCGACGCGGTGCACCACCGCGGCGTCCAGTCCGAATCCCGCGCAGAAGGTGAAGTAGCGGTCGTCGGCCCGGCCGAGCCCGATCGTGCGGTGGCGGCCCTCGCGCAACGCCTCCAGGATCACGCTCGTGCTCTCCGGCCACTCGCGCGGCAGCCCCAGGGCGCGGGCGAAGACGTTCGTCGACCCGCCCGGTACGACGGCCAGGGCGGGCAGCCGATCGGCCGGGGGAGGGGACTCGACCGCGCCCGGGACCTCGCCGGCGAGCAGGCCGTTGACGACCTCGTTGACCGTCCCGTCGCCACCCAGCGTCACCACCAGGTCGACCCCGTCGGCGGCCGCCGCCGCGGCGAGCGCCATCGCGTGTCCGCGCCGCCGCGTGTACGCCACGGTGAGGTCGACCTCGCTGCGCAACGCCCGGACGAGAACGTCCCGGCTGCGCTCACTGGTGGTGGTCGCCTTCGGGTTGACGACCAGGACGGCCCGCATGGGCGGCACTGTACCGCGACCCGCCCCGGGTATCGTTCCGTCCGTGACCACCGACTCCACCGCCGCGCCGGGGCCCCTGCGCTGGGCGGTCTGGCTGCTGCGGGGCGAAGCGGTCGCGCTCGGACTGCTCGCCGCCTTCCTCGTCTACCAGGACGTGACCGCCACCGCGACGGACCTGGCGTCCGCACTCTTCGTGACCGGGTTCGCGGTCGGTGGGGCCGTCGTGCTCTGGCTGCTCGGCGCGGCCCTGTCGCGGCGCCGCTCCGGCGCCCGCGCCCCGGCGATCGTGCTCCAGCTCATGCTGCTGCCGGTGGGCTACTACATGGTGCAGGGCGGTCTCGGCTGGCTCGGGATCCCGCTGATCGCGCTGGGGCTGCTGGTCGCCGGGCTGCTGGTCAGCCCGCCCACCACCCGCGCCCTCGGCGTCGGCTGAGACCCACCCTCGGCGTCGGCTGACGCCCGCCCGCGCTCTCGGCGGACGCGCGCCCCGACATCCCGCGCTCTCGGCTGACGCCCGCCCCGACGTCCCGCGCTCCGGCTGACGCGCGCCCCGACATCCCGCGCTCTCGGCTGACGCCCGCCCGGCGGCCGGGCGGAGAGCCGTGTGCCGCCGGCCGGGGAGCGGTGTGCGGGCCGCCCCGGGTCAGTGCGCGCCGGCGCGCCGGGTGAGCAGGGTGATCGACGCCCGGCCCGGCCCGGCCTCGGCCGAGGCGGCGGTGGTCAACGCGGTCAGCACCTTCCAGGCGAAGGACGACTCGGCCGGCAGCCGCGCGCCGCGTACCGTCGCCACCGTGACCTCCACGGCGAGCGCGTCCTCGGTGACCGTGAACCGGCAGGCGAGTTCCGCGTCCGGGGCGGCGACGGCGAGCAGCATGGCGCAGGCCTCGTCGACGGCGATGCGCAGGTCCTCGATCTCGTCGAGGGCGAACTGGAGGCGGGCCGCGAGTCCGGCGGTCGCGGTACGCAGCACGCCGAGGTAACCCCCGTCGGCCGGTACCGAGAGCAGCACGACGTCGTCGTCGATCGTCGGTTCGGTAGTCAGTTGGCTCACCGCGGCCCACCCCCGATGTCGGACTCTAGACCTGGCCTGGACTCTAATCCTGGCCGGAACCGGCCCCGGGAGCCCGGGCGGCGAGTTCGCGCAGGGCGGCACCGGTCAGACGGAACGGTACCCACCCGGTGTTCTCCACCGCGCCGACGGCGCGATAGAAGCTCCCCGCCGGATTCCAGTCGATCATGCTCCACTCGAGCCGCGCGTAGCCGCGCTCGACGCAGATCGCGGCCAGCGTGGCGAGCAGGGCGCGCCCGGCGCCGGTGCCCCGTGCGGTCGGGCGGACGTAGAGGTCTTCGAGGTAGACGCCGTGCACCCCGTGCCAGGTGGAGAAGTTCAGGAACCACAGGGCGATGCCGTACGGCCGGTCGTCGGCGTCCACCGCGACGTGCCCGTACAGCGCCGGTCGCGGGTCGAACAGCGCCGCCGTCAACTGCTCGGCGGTGAGGTGGCACTCCTCGGGAGCGCGTTCGTACTCCGCCAGCTCGTGCACCATCGCGACGATGGCCGGCACGTCCGCGGGACGCGCCGGCCGCACGACCGGTGCCGGGCCGGCGTCCCGTACGGACGTCGGCCCGGAGGGTGTCGCGAGGCTCACGCCTGCTTGGTCTCCCAGAAGATCTTGGAAATCTCCTCGATCTTCTGCAGCAGCTCGTCCGCCTTCGCCGGGTCGGTCGAGGCCTTCGCGCCGCCGCCACCGCCGGCGAGCTTGGTCGCCTCGTTGAAGAGCTGGTGCAGGTTCGGGTACTTCTCGAAGTGCGGCGGCTTGAAGTAGTCGGTCCAGAGCACCCACAGGTGGTGCTTGACCAGCTCGGCCCGCTGCTCCTTGATGATCAGAGCACGGGTGCGGAACTCCGGGTCGGTGTTCGCCTGGTACTTCTCACAGATGGCCTTGATCGACTCGGCCTCGATCCGGGCCTGGGCCGGGTCGTACACGCCGCACGGCAGGTCACAGTGCGCGTGCACGACGGTCTGTGGAGTGAGAATGCGCGGAAGTCGCATCAGGATCCTCCAGAAGCGTTTGCGATGATCCGAGCCGACACTACCCGAGGCATGTCCCCGTTGTGGCGGAGGTGAAACCTGTGACCACCGACGGCGGCACCGCTCGGGCCGGGACGCGCGGTCCGCTCTTCGCCGTACTCGTCAGCGGGCCGTCGATGTCGCCCACCCTGCGGGCGGGCGACGCGCTGCTGGTGCGGCGCGGCGGGCGCGCCATCCGGCCCGGGGACGTGGTGGTGGCCACCTTCCGGACCCGTCCCGAACTGCTGGTCGTCAAGCGCGCGGTCCGGCCCGAGGCGGGCGGTTGGTGGGTACGCGGGGACAACGACCTCGTCACCGACGACTCGCGCGCCTACGGGGTCGCCGACGTGCTCGGCCGGGTGGTGCTGCGCTACTGGCCCCGCCCCGGCCGGCTGCCCCGTCCGCCGGGGACCGACCCCCGTTACTCGCCGGTATGACCCTGCTCACAGGTGCCCCCGGCGGGCGCCACTATGCTCGGCGGCAGATACCCGGGTGACCCCCGGAACGCACCGCCGGTCATCGCTGACCTCGCGCCGAGCCGGCCGGTCCATCCGCTCGACGCCTTCTGGGAGTCAGTCACCAATGTCATCGTCCACCGTGGATCCCACGGATCCGGTCTTCGCCCTGCACCGCGCCGGCAAGCTGGCGGTCGCCTCGACCGTGCCGCTGGCCAGTCGCGAGGACCTCTCGCTCGCGTACACGCCCGGCGTCGCCCGGGTCTGCGAGGCGATCGCCGCGGAGCCGGCCCTCGCCGCCGACTACACCTGGGTCTCGCACACCGTCGCGGTGGTGACCGACGGCTCGGCCGTACTGGGCCTCGGCAACATCGGCCCGCGGGCCGCGATGCCGGTGATGGAGGGCAAGGCGGTGCTCTTCAAGCAGTTCGGCGGCGTCGACGCGGTGCCGATCTGCCTGGACACGCAGGACGTGGACGAGATCGTCGCCACGGTCACCGCGCTGGCGCCCTCCTTCGGCGGGATCAACCTGGAGGACATCAGCGCCCCGCGCTGCTTCGAGATCGAGCGCCGGCTCGACGAGGCGCTGCCGATCCCGGTCTTCCACGACGACCAGCACGGTACGGCGATCGTGGTGCTGGCCGCGCTGCGCAACGCCGCCACCCTGCTCAACCGCAAGCTCGGCGACCTGCGGGTGGTGGTGAGCGGGGCCGGCGCCGCCGGGGTCGCGGTCACCCGGATGCTGGTGGCAGGCGGGGTCAACCCGGCCGAGGTGCTGGTCTGCGACTCCCGGGGCATCCTGCACCGGGGGCGGGCCGACCTCACCCCGGTGAAGGCCGAGCTGGCCGCGCTCACCAACGGCGCCGGCCGTACCGGCGACATCGCCGCGGCGCTGCGCGGCGCGGACGTGCTGGTCGGCGTCTCCGGCGGCCAGATCCCGGAGAGCGCGCTCGCCGGCATGGCACCCGGTGGAGCGATCTTCGCGCTCGCCAACCCCACGCCCGAGGTGCACCCGGACGTGGCCGCCCGGTACGCCGCCGTCGTCGCGACCGGCCGCAGCGACTTCCCGAACCAGATCAACAACGTGCTCGCCTTCCCCGGGGTCTTCCGGGGTGCCCTCGACGCCCGCGCCGACCGGATCACCGAGGCCATGAAGGTCGCCGCGGCCGAGGCGATCGCCGCGCTCGCCGCCGAGCCGGACGGCGTACCGGCGCCGCTGCGGGCGGACTGGATCATGCCGTCCCCGCTCGACCCGAGGGTCGCGCCGGCGGTGGCGAAGGCGGTCGCGGCGGCCGGCTGAACGGGCCGGCACTGGCCGGGGTGGGACGTCTTCAGTAGGTTCGGCGCATGCATGCCGCCTACGTCCCGATGTTCGACGCCGACAACCCGCTCGCCGCGCTCTCGGTCGGCGAGCGGCCGGAGCCGGCCCACCCCGAGCCCGACTGGGTGACGGTCGAGGTCCGGGCGAGTTCGCTGAACCACCACGACCTCTGGTCGCTGCGCGGCGTCGGGCTCTCCGCCGAGCGCCTGCCGATGATCCTCGGTTGCGACGCCGCCGGGGTGGACCCGGACGGCAACGAGGTGGTCGTCTACCCGGTCGTGCCCGACCCGGGCGACCCGCGCGGCCTGTCGATCCTCTCCGAGAACCACCCCGGCACGCTCGCCGAGCGGGTCGCCGTACCGCGCGCCAACCTGGTACCGAAGCCGGCCGCGATCTCCTTCACGGACGCGGCCTGCCTGCCGACCGCCTGGCTGACGGCCTGGCGGATGCTGACCACCCGGGGCCGCCTCGACGAGGCCGAGGCGGTACTGGTCCAGGGCGCCGGCGGGGGCGTGGCCACGGCGGCCGTGGCGCTCGCCGTCGCGGCCGGCAAGCGGGTCTACGTGACCAGCCGGGACGCCGCCAAGCGGGAGCGGGTGGCCGAACTCGGCGCCACCGCGCTGGCCAGCGGGGCGCGGTTGCCCGAGCGGGTCGACGTGGTGATCGAGACCGTCGGCGCGGCGACCTTCGAGCACTCGATGAAGTCGGCGGCACCGGGCGCGCGGATCGTGGTGTCGGGGGCGACCGCCGGCCACGAGCCGAAGGTGAACCTCCGCCGGGTCTTCGCCCTGCAGTTGGAGATACTCGGTACCTCGATGGGTACCCCCGCCGAGCTGGCCGACCTGCTCGCCTTCTGCCAGGAGCGCGGGGTACGGCCCGTGGTCGACACGGTGTACGGCTTCTCCGAGGTGGTGACCGCGTTCGACCGGCTCGCGTCGGGCGAGGCGTTCGGCAAGATCGTGCTGGACCACTCGCGCTGACCCGCGACCCAGCCTCGTCGATCTAGGGCAAATCCTCGTTAGCTGATCTCCGATCACCACGATTTGCCCTAGATCGACGAACGCGGGAACACGCCGGTTCGTATTCTGAAAATCAGGACTTTCGCGCCTCGGCGTGGCGGGTTTTCCCGGCGCGGCGTGACGGTCGGATAAGTCCTCGCAAAAGCTCGCCTCAGGAAAACTAAAGACTCGCCGCCACGGCCTCTTCGGCGGTTGATCCCGATCAATTGCAATGCCGGGTACAGTCGGCCCCGTTCTGCTGCTGACCGTAAATTCGGCACCTGCGTGGAAGGATCAAAACTTGAGGCTCTCGGCGGCATACAAAGGTATTCGGCGGGCACCCCGGTCCGCCCGGCGCGGCGGCCGGGGCTGGCGCCCCAGGCGCTCGCTGGTGCTCGGTCTGGTCGTGCTCACCACCGGTACGATCGGGGTGGGCGCGGCGCTGGCGGACTCCCCGGGCAGCTCCGCGCCGCCCAGTGGATCGATGACGGTCACCACCGCAGGCGCCGTCGTCGCCGACCGCGTCATCCATGGCTACCTGCACATCAGGGCCGACAATGTCATCGTCAGAAATGTCACCGTACGCTATGGCGGCAGCCACGCCGTCCGCGTATTCGACGGCTTCACGGGGATCGTGATCGAGGACAGTCGGATTTACTGCGAGGGTGACCGGACCAATGGTGTGGTCTTCGGAAATTATCTTGCCCGGCGCGTGACGGTCGTCGGTTGTCGAAAGGCTTTCATGTACGGCGAGTCGGCGCCGGCGGAAATCGTCGACTCGACCTGGAACGGCGAGCCCGTGGCCGTGGTGGAGGTCGGACTGGGGGCCGGACCCTCCCGGAGCGGTACCGCCACCCTGCCCGCGCGCGGACCGACGCCGGGCGCCACCGCCACGGCCCGGGAGGGTGCGGCGGCGACCGCGGGCGCGGGTCATCCCGGCCCGGACGACACCGGGGTCCCGGCGGGTACGACGCTGAAGCGCTCCGGCTCGTTGACCCTCACCCGGGACGGGCAGGTGGTCAGCGGACTGGACATCGTCGGCTGCGTCACGGTGACGGCCCGCGACGTCGTGATCCAGCGGTCGCGGATCACCTGCGGCGGACCGTACTCGATCAAGACCTTCGGGTCGGAGAACCTGCTCGTCCAGGACGTGGAGATCGACGGCATGGGACGCAACGGGGCGGCGGTCTGCTGCGACGGCTACACGCTGCGCCGGGTGGAGATCCGCAACGTCATCGACGGGCCCCGGCTCTCCGACAACACCGTCGTCGAGGACTCCTGGATCCACCACCTGGTCCGGGTCGGGGACTCGCACAACGACGCGTTGCAGACCACCGGCGCGTCCAACATCGTGGTCCGGGGCAACACGCTGGAGGCGTACAACCCGGACATCGACGACCCGCTCAACGCCTGCCTGATGCTCGGCTCCACCACCGGCCCGGTCGTGTCGAACCTGGTCTTCGAGGAGAACTACTGCAACGGCGGCAACTACTCGATCGGGATCCGGACGGACCTCAGGGCGGTGAACGTCAAGATTCAGAACAACGTCTTCGGCCGGGACTGCCGCTTCGGCATCGTGGCCCGACCGGCCCACCCGGGCATCCTCTGGCACCAGTCGACCAACGTCTGGGCGGACAACCGCAAGCCGGTCGTCCGGTAGCCGGCGTCCGGTACCCCCGGCCCCGCCGTCTCGGTGGCGGGAGCCGGTACCGGTGGGGTCCTCCGGTGCGGCCCCGGATTCACCCCACCCCGACGGGCCCGCGCGACCGGCGCGGGCCCGTTCCGGTGCACCGCGCCGCGCTTGGGACGGGTACGGCCGCTCAGAGCCGGTCGTCGAGCGCGGCGAGGCCACCCCGAGCCGCCGTGGCCGGCAGCCGGCGTCGACCGGCCGGGTCGCCGTAGAGCGACCAGCGGAGGAAGTCGAGCGTGGTCGCCGCGATCACGTCGAAGGCGGCGTCCCCGTCGCGCAGCGAGCCGCCGTGGTCACCCTTGGGCAGGCTGAGCATCGCCTTCGGCCAGGGCACCTGGTCGTAAACGGCCCTGCCCGAGGCGTACGAGACCACCTCGTCGAGTTGACCGTGGACGAAGAGCTGCGGGGCGGCCGGGCCGGTGAAGGTGGTACCGACCCCGAGGGCGCTGCCGGCGAGCACCACGCCCGCGTCGAGCCGCGCGTCCCGGGCCACCGTGAAGAGCCCGATCGTGGTGATGCCGCCGGCCGAGTGGCCGGCCGCGCCGACCCGTTCCGGATCGAGGTGGCCGCGCAGCGGATCACCGGAGCGGGCGTCGAGCGCGAGCACCTGGGTCAGCGCGTACGACGCGTCGGCCGGCTGGTTGATCACGTCGAGGGCGTCGGCGGTCGAGGCGTTCCGGCGGCTGGTCCGCGGGTAGGCCGGCGCGGCGACCACGAAGCCGCCCGCCGCCCAGCCGGTGAGCAGTGCCTCGTAGTCGGCGGGGCGCCCGGTCAGGCCGTGGCTGAAGAGCACCAGTGGGAAACGGCCCGCCGCGACCGCCGCCCCTCGCTCCGGTTCGCCACCCGCCGATCCCCGGGCCGGGTACCAGACGGTCACCGGCAGCGGCCGGTCGCCCCGGTGGAGCCGCAGCTCCCGTACGCCGACCGCGAAGGGCCGGTCCGGCGCGGTCCCGGGGGCGACCGAGGTGTGCGGCAGATCCGTCGCGCCGGCGCGCGGTGTCGGGGCGGTGGCCGTACCCGAGGGGCCCGGCCGCGACGCCGAACCGGCCGGCCGCTCCGGCGGGGAGGAGCAGGCGCCGAGCGAGGCGGCGCCGAGGAGCGCGGCCACGCCGGCGGCGAGCGCCCGCCTCGGGCCGCGGTAGCGGTACATGAGCTGAATTCTGCCCCGCCGGGCGAGGTACGCGCCAAACGGCGCCGGAGCCGGTCCGGCCCGCCTCGGCCGTCAGAGCTGGGTGACCAGCTCGGTGAGGCCGGGGCAGCGGGCGTCGTCGGGGATACGTTCGTGCGCGGCGGTGTCGCCGTACAGCTGCCAGCGCAGGAAGTCCGTGGTGGTGCGCAGCACCTGCTCGAAGCCGGCCCGGCCGGGGCTGAGGTACTCCCCGTGGCCCTGCCGGGCCAGCGTCAGGAACGCCTTCGGCCAGTTCAGCTGGTCGTACGCGGCGCGGGCCCGGGACCTCGGCACGGTCTGGTCGGCGCTGCCGTGTACGAAGAGCATCGTGGCCGGCGGACCGGCGAAGGCGCCCTTCATGCCGGCGCCCGCGATGATGATGCCGGCCCGCAGGCGCTCCGAGTGACCGGCGCTGAAGAGGCCGGCCGTGGTGTAGCCCCCGGCGGAATGACCGGCCGCGCCGACGTGGGTGGCGTCGAGGTGCCCCGCGAAGGCATCCCCCGGTACGGCGTTGAGGCGTAGCAGGTACTGGATGACCCGCCACGCGTCTCCCGGCTGGTTGGCGATGTCCGCCCGGCTGAAGTGCTTCGTCCGCCGGTTCGTGTGCGGGTACGTGGGCGCCGCGACCACGAACCCGGCCGCGGCCCAGCGGCTGGTCAGCGGCGCGTGCAGCTCGGGCAGGCTGTAGAGCCCGTGACTGTAGAGCACCACCGGGAAGCGTCCCGGCGCCATCGCCGCGTCCCGCTTCGGCTGTGGCGCCGGCGCCACCCCGACGGTCGACGCGCCGCCGGTCGGTGCCGGGCAGGTGGGCGCCCGGCCGGGGGCGGCGGTCGAGGCCGCGGCGGCCGGGAGCACGGGCTCCCCGTCGGCGGGGTACCAGACGGTGACGCTGAGCGGGCGAGCGGTGCCGCGGCCGAGGGTGAACGTACGCACGCCGACCGCGTACGACCCCTCGGGCGCCGACCTGGCGCTCTGCGCCAGCGCGGGTGCGGTGACCGCCCGCCCGCAGTCCGTGAGCGCGAGCGGCAGGAGCAGGGTGATCAGTCCGGCGATCAGCCGCGGAGCACTCACGAGACGACAGTACGGCGCGTTGTCATCCGGCGGACCCAACCTTTGGTCTTCCTCTTCGGGGCCGGGCGGCTGGTGTTATGCGCACCGGGCCGGGACGGGGCGGCTCGGGCCACCGGGCCGGGACGGGGCGGCTCGGGCCACCGGGCCGGGACGGGGCGGGCGCTGCGGCGCGGGTAGGGCCACCGCCACCGTGCTGCCGTTCGATATGGTCTTCGGCATGGCTGACGAGTACGTGGACCCGAGCGGCAACACCCAGGCGTTCCGCGCCTTCGCGAACACCCCGGAGCGGGCCGAGCAGGCGGAGCCGTCCTCGAAGCTGCCGCTGATCATCGGTGTCGTGGTGGCGGCGGTCGTGGTGATCGCCCTGGTGGCCTGGCTCGCGCTCGGCTGAGCCCTTATCCGGCCGAGCCGGCGGTGACGGCCCGCGTCTCCCGGGCGATCTCCAACTCCTCGTCGGTCGCCACGACGCAGACCGCCACCGCGGCGTCCGGCGGGGAGATCACCCGATCGCCGCCGGCCGCGTTGCGGCTCTCGTCCACGGCGATACCGAGCCGTTCCAGCCCGGCCAGCGCCGCCGCGCGTACGGGCGCCGCGTGCTCGCCGACGCCGGCCGTGAAGGTGACCGCGTCGAGCCGGCCGAGCAGCGCGTAGTAGGCGCCGACGTACGCGGTGATCCGCCGGCAGTAGACGTCGAAGGCGAGCGAGGCGGCCGCGTCCCCGTCGGCCCGGCGGCGCAGCACCTCGCGCATGTCGCTGGCGCCGCAAAGCCCCGACAGCCCGCTCTGCTCGTTGAGCAGCCGGTCGACCTCGTCGGTGCCGAACCCGGCGGTCCGCTGCAGGTGCAGCACCACCGTCGGGTCGAGATCGCCGCCGCGGGTGCCCATCACCAGCCCCGCCAGCGGCGACATCCCCATCGAGGTGGCGACGCTGCGACCGCCCGCCACCGCGCAGGCGCTCGCCCCGTTGCCGAGGTGCAGGGTGATCGTGTTGGTCTCCGCGTACGCCCGGCCGAGCAGTTCGGCGGTGCGGCGGGAGACGTACGCGTGCGAGGTGCCGTGGAAGCCGTACCGCCTGATGCCGTGCGCCGCGGCCACCCCGGCGTCGATCGCGTAGCTGGCCTCGGCCGGGGGCAGCGTCGCGTGGAACGCGGTGTCGAAGACGGCGACCTGCGGTACGCCCGGCAGCATCCGGCGGGCGAGCGAGATGCCGGTGAGGTTGGCCCGGTTGTGCAGTGGCGCGAGCGGGACCAGGGCGGCTATCCCCTCGATCACCTCGTCGTCGATCAGCGTCGGTGCGGTGAACCGCTCCCCGCCGTGCACCACCCGGTGCCCCACGGCGGTCAGCCCGGCGCGGTCGAGGGCCGAGAAGACCTGGTGCAGCGCGTGCTCGTGGTCGGGCGGCCCGCCCGGCTCGCCGACCCGCTCGACCACGCCGTGCGCCGTCTCGCGCTCCCCGTCGTAGAGGCGGTACTTCGCCGAGGAGGAGCCGCAGTTGAGCACCAGGACCCGGGTCAACACCCCTCCTCCGCACCGCTCGTCGCCGCCGTGGAAGTCAACGTACCTCCGGGCGCCGGTACCGTACGAGCCGTCGCCGGAGTCCACCCGGCCGCGCCCGCGCGCCCCGGCCGGCGGATGCGGGCCTGACTGGCGGATGCGGGACGGCTAGAGGTCGTCCTCGTCGTCCAGCCGGGCGAGCCAGGTGGCGAAGCGCTCGACCGGGGTTTCGAACTCCGGGTTCAGGTCCACGAAGTCGCGCAGCCGCTCGCCGAGCCACTCCAGGGTGACCGTCTCCTCGCCACGCCGGGTGACGAGCTCCTCGATGCCGCGATCGGTGAAGTACAACGTCTTCCTCCAGTGCCGGACAGGGGGTGCCCGCACCGGGCCGGAGCCCGGGGAACACCCCCTGCGTCGTTCGTTGCCCGCCCGGCGGGCCGTCGCCGGCCCGCCGGGATCATCCGGTCACGGCCGGGGGAGCGCCGCCTCGACCAGGGCGGTCTGCTCCACCTCGTGCATCTTCGCCGAGCCGACCGCCGGGGCGGCGGCCGCCGGGCGGGAGATCCGCCGCAGCCGTACGCCTTCCAGGTGCTCCAGCAGGTTGAGCGCGACGAACGACCAGGCGCCCTGGTTGGCCGGCTCCTCCTGGACCCACGCGAAGTCCTCGGCGTTGGGGAACTCGGCCAGCGCCGCGCGCAGCTCCTCGACGGGCAGCGGGTAGAGCTGCTCCATCCGGATGATCGCGGTGTCCGTGATGCCCCGCTCGGCCCGGGCCTGCACCAGGTCGTAGTAGACCTTGCCGGTGCAGAGCAGCACCCGCTTGACCGACGCGGCGTCGAGGTTCCCGGTGTCCCGCAGCACCGGCTGGAACCGGCCGGTGGTGAAGTCCTCCACCGAGGAGACGCAGAGCTTGTGCCGCAGCAGCGACTTGGGCGTGAAGACGACCAGCGGCTTGCGCTTCGGCGACAGCGCCTGGCGGCGCAGCAGGTGGAAGTAGTTCGCCGGGGTGGTGGGGTTGGTGACCCGGATGTTGTCCTCGGCGCAGATCTGCAGGAAGCGCTCCGGCCGGCCCGAGGTGTGGTCCGGGCCCTGCCCCTCGTGCCCGTGCGGCAGCAGCAGCGTCACCGCGGACTGCTGGCCCCACTTCACCTCGCCCGAGGAGATGAACTCGTCCACCACGGACTGCGCGCCGTTGGCGAAGTCGCCGAACTGCGCCTCCCAGGCCACCAGCGCCTCGGTGTTCTCCACCGAGTAGCCGTACTCGAAGCCCATCGCGGCGTACTCGCTGAGCAGCGAGTCGTGCACGAAGAACCGGGCCCGGTCGCCGGTCAGCGCGGAGAGCGGGATGTGCTCCTGCCCGGTACGGGCGTCGACGATCACCGCGTGCCGCTGCACGAACGTGCCCCGGCGGGAGTCCTGGCCGGCCAGCCGCACGGTCACCCCGTCGTGCAGCAGCGAGCCGAACGCGATGATCTCGCCGAAGCCCCAGTCGATGTTGCCCTCGACGGCCATCTTGGCCCGCCGGTCGAGCAGCTGCTGGATCCGCTTGTGCGGGGTGAAGCCCTCCGGCAGGGCCAGGTGCGCCTCGCCGATCGCGCGGACGACCGAGGCGTCCACGGCGGTCTCGACCACGGGCTCGGGCTCCTCCGACCGGCGGCGGGAGACCTGGCGCACCGGGCTCGACGCGGCGTCGCGGGTCGCCTTGAAGACCCGCTCCAGCTGCGCCTGGTAGTCGCGGAGCAGCTCCTCCGCGTCCTCCACCGTGATGTCGCCGCGGCCGATCAGCTCCTCGGTGTAGAGCTTCCGGACCGAACGCTTCGCGTCGATGATCTGGTACATCTGCGGGTTGGACATCGACGGGTCGTCGCCCTCGTTGTGGCCGCGCCGCCGGTAGCAGACCAGGTCGATCACGACGTCCTTGTTGAACGCCTGCCGGTACTGGAAGGCGAGCCGGGCGACCCGGACCACGGCCTCGGGGTCGTCGCCGTTGACGTGGAAGATCGGCGCCTGGATCATCCGCGCCACGTCGGTGCTGTAGAGGCTGGAGCGCGAGTACTCCGGGGCGGTGGTGAAGCCGACCTGGTTGTTGACCACCACGTGCACGGTGCCGCCGGTGCGGTATCCGCGCAGCTGGGAGAGGTTGAGCGTCTCGGCGACCACGCCCTGGCCGGCGAAGGCCGCGTCGCCGTGCACCGCCACCGGCAGCACGGTGTAACCCTCGAGCTTGAGGTCGATGCGGTCCTGCTTGGCCCGGACGATCCCCTCCAGCACCGGGTCGACGGCCTCCAGGTGGGACGGGTTCGCCGTCACCGACACCTTGATCGAGTGCTCGCCGTCCGGGGTGGTGAACTTGCCGGCCTGGCCCAGGTGGTACTTGACGTCGCCGGAGCCCTGGGTGGACCGCGGGTCGAGGTGCCCCTCGAACTCCGAGAAGATCTTCTCGTACGGCTTGCCGACGATGTTGGCGAGCACGTTCAGCCGGCCACGGTGGGCCATGCCGATGACGACCTCGTCCAGCCGGTCCTCGGCGGCGGCCTCCAGGACCTCGCCGAGCAGCGGGATCAGCGACTCGCCGCCCTCCAGCGAGAAGCGCTTCTGGCCGACGTACTTGGTCTGCAGGAAGGTCTCGAACGCCTCGGCCGCGTTGAGCCGGTTCAGCACGTGCTTCTGCTCGTCCGCCGAGGGCTTCTCGTACTTGCGCTCGATCCGGTCCTGGATCCAGCGCCGCTCCTCCGGGTCCTGGATGTGCATGTACTCGACGCCGACGCGGCGGCAGTACGAGTCGCGCAGCACACCGAGGATGTCCCGCAGCTTCATGGTCCGCTTGCCGGCGAAGCCGCCGACCGGGAAGCTGCGGTCCAGGTCCCAGAGGGTCAGGCCGTGCTGGAGCACGTCCAGGTCCGGGTGCCGCCGGATCTCGAACTCCAGCGGGTCGGTGTCGGCCATCAGGTGACCGCGCACCCGGTAGGCGTGGATCAGCTCGATCACCCGGGCGGTCTTGTCGATCTGGCCCTCGGAGCTGACCGCGACGTCGCGCATCCAGCGCACCGGCTCGTACGGGATGCGCAGGGAGGTGAAGATCTCGTCGTAGAAGCCGTGCTCACCGAGGGCCAGTTCGTGGATGACCTTCAGGAACTCGCCCGACTGGGCACCCTGGATGATCCGGTGGTCGTACGTGCTGGTGAGGGTGATCACCTTGCTGACCGCGAGCTCGGCCAGGGTCTCCTCGGACATGCCGGCGTAGGGCGCCGGGTACTCCATCGCGCCGACGCCGATGATGGCGCCCTGGCCGACCATCAGCCGGGGCTGGGAGTGCACGGTGCCGATCCCGCCCGGGTTGGTCAGCGAGATCGTCGTGCCGCCGTAGTCCTCCATGGTCAGTTCGTTGCGGCGGGCGCGCCGGATCACGTCCTCGTACGCCTGCCAGAACTGGCGGAAGTCCATCCGCTCGCACGCCTTGATCGAGGGCACGACCAGGGTACGGGTGCCGTCCGGGCGGGCCAGGTCGATGGCGATGCCGAGGTTGACGTGCGCGGGCTGCACCACCGCGGGCTTGCCGTCCACCTCGGTGTAGGAGGCGTTCATCTCCGGGTGCTTGGCCAGCGCCTTGACCAGCGCGTACCCCACCAGGTGGGTGAAGCTGACCTTGCCGCCCCGCCCGCGGGCGAGGTGGTTGTTGATCACAATCCGGTTGTCCACCAGCAGCTTGGCGGGGATCGCGCGGACGCTGGTCGCGGTCGGTACGGAGAGCGAGGCGTCCATGTTCTGCACGATCCGGGCCGCGACCCCGCGCAGCGGGGTGGTCCGGGCGCCCTCGGCCGGGGCCGGCGCGGCGGCCTTGGCGGCCGGGGTGGTCTTCGGGGCGGCGGCCGGGGCGGCCTTGCCCGCCGGGGCGGTCTTGGCCGGCGCGGCCTTGCTCGGGGCCGGGGGAGCCGCCGGTGCGGCGGTCGTGGCGGGCGGCTGGTTCCCGTCCGCGCTCGGCGCCTTGCCGTCCGCGACCGGCTGCTTACCGTCGGCCGCCGGCTTGGCGGGCGCGGTCCCGGCCCTGGCGTCGGTCGTCGGGCGGTAGTCGGCAAAGAAGTCGTGCCAGGCTGAATCGACGCTCGTGGGGTCGGCGAGGTAGCGCTGGTACATCTCCTCGACGATCCACTCGTTCGGGCCGAAGCCCGCCAGTGGGTTCTCCTGCGAAGTTTGCTGGGTCGACACGGCCGGTAATCGCCTCTTTCACGCGGGTGGTGTGTCTCGCGGGGTCTGTCGCCACACAGGCTGTCAAGACCTGTCCAAGGCTACGCTGTGCCCCACCCGGCGGCATTGCCGCATGCTGGCCGTGTCGGGATTCACAAAAAATACAGCCACTGTTCAAGTGTGGGCGTCAGACCGGCGCAAATCGGGGCAACTCCAGCTCAATCCGGGGAGCGTCACGGCCGTGCCGGGGGTGGCCCGCGTCGGGGCCAGCCCCCGGTCGACTCCGGCGGATCAGGCGATGTCGCGCCGTCGGGTCAGCATGATGCCGATGGCGCCGCTGAGCACCGCGTAACCGACCAGCACGAGCGCACCGACCCACCAGGCGGGCGTGAACTCCGTCGGCGACGAGCTGATCATGACCTGGGACGCGACCGCCGGCCAGATCACCTGCCACTTCATGACGACCTCGTTGTCGAGCAGCCGCGACAGCAGAAGGAACAGCAGCTGCACCACCTGCGTACCGACCAGGTAGAGCACCGCCGCGGTGATCACGGCGCCGAGCTGGTTGGTGATGAGGGTGCCGATGCCCACGCCGAGGACCGTCCAGATCGCGTACGCGAGCAGGTTGAACAGCAGCGCCCGCTGCACGGTCCACTCGCCCAGCTGCGGACCCTGGTCGTTGAGGCCCAGGAACACCCCGCCCGCGATCAGGTCGATCACCGTGGTGGCCAGCCAGAAGGTGAAGCCGAGCACGCAGGCGGCGACGAGCTTCCCCACGATCACCGTGCTGCGCCGGGGCGTCGCCAGGAAGGTGGTGGTCGCGGTCTGGTGGAAGAACTCGTTCGTGACCATCAGGATGCCGATGAGCATCACGAACATCAGGCCGAGGTACTGGCCGGAGGTGTAGATGTTGGCGGCCTGCGCCGCCACCCCGGCGCTCTCCCCGGTGACGCCGTACGTCTCGCCCTTGCCGTTGAGCACCTCGCTGGCGATCCAGGCGTTGAACGCGAACGCCAACACGATCGACAGGAAGGCCCCGATGGCCAGCCACCACCAGGTGCTGGTGGTACGGATCTTCAACAGCTCGGCTCGGACCAGGTTCATCGGATGCCCGCCTTTCCGGCCGTCAGTTCCAGGAAGACCCCTTCGAGGTCGAGCCGCTCCGTGGTCAGCTCGTGCAGCTCCGCCTGCGCGGCGAGCGCGGCCCGCCCCACGGCCGGCGCGTCCACCCCGGCGACCAGCAGCGCGCCGTCCTCGCCCGCGCTGACCGTCGCCCGCTGCGCCTCCAGCGCCTTGGTCAGCTCGGCGGTCTGCGGGGTACGGACCCGTACCCGGCCGCCCTGGGCCATCGACCCGACGACGTCCTCGACCGACCCCTGCCGGACCAGCTTGCCGGCCGCGATGATCACCACGTCGTCGGCGAGCAGTTGCATCTCCGAGAGCAGGTGGCTGGAGACCAGGACCGTACGGCCCTCGCTGGCGAGTCCCTTCAGGAACCCGCGCATCCAGCGGATCCCCTCCGGGTCGAGCCCGTTGGCCGGCTCGTCGAGGATCAGCACCCGGGGGTCGCCCAGCATCGCCGCGGCGATGCCGAGCCGCTGCTTCATGCCCAGCGAGTAACCCTTGAACTTGCGGTTCGCCGCCGGGGTCAGGCCCACCAGGGCCAGCGCCTCGTCGGCCCGGCTGCGCGGCAGTCCGGCGGCGGCGCAGACGACCCGCAGGTGGTTGATGCCGGTACGGCCCTTGTGCGCGCTCGACGCCTCCAGTACGGCCCCGACGTGGCGCAGCGGGTCGCTCAGGTCGGCGTAGCGCCGGCCGCCTATCGTGGCGCTCCCCGCGGTCGGGGTGACCAGGTTGAGCAGCATCCGCAGCGTCGTGGTCTTGCCGGCGCCGTTCGGCCCCAGGAACCCGGTCACCCGACCGGGGCGGATGGTGAACGACAAATTGTCGACAGCTCGGACGTTGCGGTACTGCTTCGTCAGGTTGGACACCACTATCTGGCCGTCCGTCGCCGCGGGACGTGCTTGCCCGTCGGACATTTCTCTCCTCCCCCTGAAAGGCGTGACCTGGCGGGTCTCGCCGTCGCAAAGCGTGACGGCTGCGGGTGGGGAAATCAATCCGGCTCGGTACGCAAACCCGCGTCCTACCACGGCAGGATGTGCTCCTCCTCGCGCATGACCCGCGCCCGTCGCCGCGGGGGACGCCGGGGAGGTCGGGGCGGGCGCGGGGAAGCGGTTGCCGGCGTCGGGCCGCGCGTGCGGACGGCGTTCACCCGATCGACACCCGGCTAACCAACGGCCGACACGTCACGGGTGGTCAGCGGCCTTACACAGTCATCATGGCCGTTCTGCTCACCGCTCCCGCACCCACCGGGACCAGCGGGTACACGCTGCTGATCGCCGAAGATGAGCGACAGGTCGCCGCCGCGCAGCGGCTGCGGCACGAGGTCTTCGCCGAGGAACTCGGCGCGACCCTGCACACCGCACTCGCCGGGCTCGACGCCGACGGGTTCGACGAGCACTGTGACCACCTGATCGTGCGCGACGACGCGACGGGCGAGGTGGTCGGCACGTACCGCATGCTGCCGCCGGACCGCGTCGCCCGGGCCGGCCGGCGGTACTCCGAGGGCGAGTTCGACCTCGCCAGCCTCGCCCCGCTGCGGGACCAGGTGGTGGAGATCGGCCGCTCCTGCGTGCACCCGGAGCACCGGTCCGGCGCGGTCATCAACCTGATGTGGGCCGGCATCGCCCGCTACCTCTACCTGCGCGACCTGCGCTGGCTCGGCGGGTGCGCCTCGGTGGGGTTGGAGGACGGTGGCGCCAACGCCCTGGCGGTCTGGCGGCAGATCTCCGCCCGGCACCTCTCCCCGCCGCCCATGCGGGTCCGTCCGCACCGGCCCTGGCTCGCCGAGCCGGAGGCGGTCGCGGCGGCGCAGGCCGACCCGGCGGGCGAGGTCCGGGCGGCGGTACCGGCGCTGCTGCGCGGGTACCTGCGGCTGGGTGCCTGGGTCTGCGGCGAGCCCGCGTACGACCCGGACTTCCGGGTGGCCGACCTCTACGTGCTGCTCTCGCTGGACCGGATGCACCCCCGGTACCGCCGGCACTTCCTCGGGGAGCGGTGATGCTCACCGTCGCCCGGTCCGGCCGGTACGGCTCGGGCACGCTCTGGCAGCCCCGCTCGGACTGCGGCCCGGACTGCCTGCCGGGGCCGGAACAGGTCGGGACGGTCTCCGCCGCGCGCCGGGCCGGCCGGCTGGCCGCCCTCGTGGGTGCCCTGCTCTTCGGCGCGCTGCTGCTGCCCGTACTGCCGGTGCTGCCCGCCTCGGGACGCTGGTTCGCCGGCCGCGCCTGGGCCCGTACGGTGCTGCGGGCGCTCGGGGTCGAACTCCTCGTCCGCGGCCGGGTGCCCCGGCGGCGGGTGCTGCTGGTCGCCAACCACATCTCCTGGCTGGACATCGTCGCCGTGCTGGCGATCACCCCGGCGCGGCTCCTCGCCAAGCACGAGGTCCGCGGCTGGCCTCTGATCGGGGCGCTGGCCGCGGCCGGCGGAACGATCTTCGTGAACCGGACCCGCCCCCGGGACCTGCCCGACACGGTGCGGCGGATCGCCGACGTCCTGCGCGCGGACGGCGTGGTCGCCACCTTCCCGGAGGGTACGACCTGGTGCGGGGTGGTCGGCTGCCCGGCCGGCTGCGGCTGCGGGTCCTCCGGCCGGTTCCGCCCGGCCGTGTTCCAGGCGGCGATCGACGCCGGGGCGCTGGTGGTGCCGCTCACCCTGCGCTACCAGACGGGCCGCAGCAGCGACGCCACCACCACGGCCGCCGCCTTCCTGGGCGACGACACCCTCTGGGCCTCGGTGCGCCGGGTGATCGCCGTACGGAAGCTGGTGGTCTGCGCGACCGCCACCGCGGCGCTGCATCCGGAACCGGCCGCCGACCGGCGCCGGCTGGCCCGGGCGGCCGAGTCGGCGGTACGGCTCGCCGCGCCGCGGCCGGCCGTCGGCACGCCGCCCGCGGTGCCGGTACCGCCGGCCGTCCCGGCGCCGTCGGCTCCGGCCGAGCCGGTCCCGCCGGCGGCGGGGGAGGTGCTGGACCTGGCCGCCTGACCACGTACGAGGGCACCCGCACCCGGGCCGGCTCGGGTGCGGCGTACCGCCTCTCGCGCGGGCCGGTCGCCTCCTTGGCATATCGCGATGTATCGCGTTATCGTGAAGCGACCGGTCGTCGCCGTACCCGACGACCGGCGCGGACCGTCGACGCGAGGGGGAGACCATGCCGAGCTGGACCATCAAGGAGCCGGAGCGGCTCACCCTGGACGGCCCGGTCGACCGGCTCGACGTCTATCTGATCACGGGGCGGCTCAACGTGGTCGGCACGGACGGGCCGGCCCGGGTCGAGATAACCCGGACCGGTCGGCAGCCGCTCACCGTGGAGCACACCGACGGGCGGCTCGGCATCCGCCACCCCCGGGTGCCGAAGTGGCCCGGCCTCTTCTGGTGGCTCTGGCAGATCGGGCGCCGCTACCGGGTCGACGTCTCGATCGCCGTACCGGCCCAGGTCCGGGCCGAGCTGCGACTGATCGACGGGTCCGTGGTCGCCTCCGGGCTGCGGTCCGACACCCGGGTGGAGGTCACCTCGGGCAAGATCACCCTGATGGGGTTGCGCGGGCGGACCTTCGCCAAGCTGGTCTCCGGGCCGGTCGAGGCGCTCGGTGTCGGCGGCGACCTCACCATGGAGACCATTTCCGGCGAGCTGATCCTGGCGGACAGCTCCGCCGACCGGGTGCGCGCCACCACGGTCTCCGGCGCGATCACCTGCGATCTCGACAACCCGCGGGGAAGTGAGATCAACTTGAGCGCCACCTCCGGTAGCGTGACGGTACGCGTCCGCGAGGACAGCGACCTCGCGGTGCACCTGCACACCACGTCGGGGCGGATCACGAGCGCCTTTCCGCAGCTGCGCGCCGGCGAGGGGCCGAGTTGGTCGAAGGACAGCCGGGGCGTGTTGGGCGCCGGGGAGGGGAAGCTGTGGGCCTCCTCGACCTCGGGCAGCGTCGCGCTGCTGGCCCGGCCCGTACACGAGGAGGAGGAGCGGTGACCCAGGCGCGCACGGATCCCGCCCGCCGGCCCGGGCGTACGGGAAGCGGGGCGAGGCCGTGACCGCCGTCTTCAGCCACGGTCGGCTCCGGCTCTACCTGCTCAAGCTGCTCGACGACGGTCCGAAGCACGGCTACGAGCTGATCCGGCTGCTGGAGGACCGCTTCCTCGGGCTCTACGCGCCGAGCGCCGGCACAATCTACCCCCGCCTGGCGCGGATGGAGGCCGAGCGTCTGGTGACCCACACCGCCGCCGGCGGGCGCAAGGTCTACGAGATCACCGACGCGGGCCGCGCCGAGCTGCGACAGCGCGCCGGCGAGCTGGCGACGCTCGAATCGGACATCAGGAACTCCGTCGCGGATCTCGCCAGCCTCGCCGGGGAGATCCAGAGCGAGGTACGCGGCTCGGTGCGCGACCTCAAGCGGGAGCTGCGGGCGGAGGCGCGGCGCGAGCGGGTGCTCCCGCCCCGTACCGTCCCGCGGGCCGCGCCCAGCGGTGACAATGGCGGTGGCGACGTCGCCGACGAGTTCGACCGCCGGCTCGTCGCGCTGGTGGACGAGGTACGGGCGCTGGTACGCGGCCGGCGCTTCACCGACTCGCAGCTGCGTACCGCGATCCGGGTGCTGGACGGGGCGCTCGACGGGCTGCGGCGGCTGCTCAGGTAGCCCCGGGCGGGCGCGGCCGGCGGCGGGCCGCCCGCCGCCGCGGAACCTGTGGCGCTTCTCAGGAATTTTTCAGGCCGCCCCCAGCGGAGACGCAGCGGCGGGGCGCAAGATGGGCGCATGGCCGCCGCAACCCAGACCGAGGCACGACTACTCGTGGTCGAGGACGACCCCAACATCCTCGAACTGCTCTCCGCGAGCCTGCGCTTCGCCGGGTTCGACGTCGCCACCGCCACGAGCGGCAGCGGGGCGGTCACAGCCGCCAAGGAGCGCCGTCCCGACCTGGTCGTGCTCGACGTCATGCTGCCGGACCTCGACGGCTTCGAGGTCATCCGGCTGCTGCGCGAGGGCGGCACGCGTACCCCGGTGGTCTTCCTGACCGCCCGGGACGCCACCGACGACAAGATCCGCGGGCTGACGCTCGGCGGCGACGACTACGTCACCAAGCCGTTCAGCCTGGAGGAGCTGACCGCCCGGATCCGGGCGGTGCTGCGCCGTACGGCCACGGGGGAGCGGGCCCCGTCCCGGCTCACCTTCGCCGACCTGGAGCTGGACGAGGAGACCCACGAGGTGCACCGGGCCGGCCAGCGGGTGCAGCTCTCGCCGACCGAGTTCAAGCTCCTGCGCTACCTGATGCTCAACGCCAACCGGGTGCTCTCCAAGGCGCAGATCCTCGACCACGTCTGGAACTACGACTTCCGCGGCGACGACAACATCGTCGAGTCGTACATCTCCTACCTGCGCCGAAAAGTGGACAACACGCAGCCTCGACTGATCCACACCCTCCGCGGGGTCGGCTACGTGCTGCGTAAACCGGCGGCGTGAACGGCCCGCAGCCGCTGGCCGACCTGCGTGAGCGCGTGGCGCGGTCCGGCCTGCACGACCACCTGCCGCTCAAGGGCAAGCTGCGCGGTACGCCCCTGCGGATCAAGCTGGTCGCGGCGGTACTGGCCCTGGTCGCCGCCGCCCTGCTGGTGATCAGCGTCAGCACCACGTTCTTCCTGCACAGCTACCTCGTCGGCCAGGTCGACTCGGAGCTGAAGGGCTCCATCCAGACGTTCTCGTCGATCGCGCAGGAGCTCCAGGAGACGCAGCAGCCCGGTACGGTCCGGGTCACGCTGCCCACCGACTACCTGGTGGTGATGACCGACCCGCAGACCGGTCGGGTGGACGACCAGGTCGTCTACGACACCGGCCGCTTCCGGGTGCAGGACCTGCCGCAGTGGCCGGCGGACGCCGACGGCTTCGCCAAGCTGCAGGGCGCGCCGTTCACCGTGCGGGCCCGGGACAGCAGTGTGCGGTGGCGGATGCTCTACACCCGGTTGCCGGGCGGGCCGATGATCGCCGCTGGGCAGCAGTTGATCGACGTGGACCTGGTGGTGAAGCGGCTCATCTGGATCGACGTGCTGGTCGGCGGGGCGGTGCTGATCCTGCTCGCCTCGCTCGGCGCGGCCGGCGTCCGTACCAGCCTCAGGCCGCTGGTGGACATCGAGCGTACGGCCGCGGCGATCGCCGGCGGGGACCTGACCCGTCGGGTGCCCGACCCGGAGCCCGGGGCGGCCGAGCCGCAGAGCGAGCTGGGCCGGCTCTCCCGGGCGCTGAACATGATGCTGACCCAGATCGAGGCGGCCTTCCGGGCCCGCGCGGCCTCCGAGACCGCCGCCCGCGCGGCCGAGTCCGCGGCCCGGGACGCGGCCGTGGCGGCCCAGGCATCCGAGGCCCGGGCCCGCCGCTCCGAGGAGCGGATGCGGCAGTTCGTGGCGGACGCCTCGCACGAGCTGCGCACCCCGCTGACCACCATCCGCGGCTTCGCCGAGTTGTACCGGCAGGGCGCGGCGACCTCGCCGGAGGATGTCACCCGGCTGCTGCGCCGGATCGAGGACGAGGCGGCCCGGATGGGGCTGCTGGTCGAGGACCTGCTCCTGCTGGCCCGGCTGGACCGGGAGCGCCCGCTCGCGCTCGCCCCGGTCGAGCTGCGGGTGCTCGCCACCGAGGCGGTGCAGGCCGCGGCCGCCGTCGCGCCCGAGCGGCAGATCGAGTTGGAGATCGCGCCGGGGGCCGGTCAGCTGGTGGTGCTCGGCGACGACGCGCGCCTGCGGCAGGTGCTCGGCAACCTGATGACCAACGCGATCACCCACACCCCACCGACCGCCTCGGTGACGCTGCGGCTGCGCGGCGAACCGGGCAACGTGGCGGTGGTGGAGGTCGCCGACACCGGTCCGGGACTCACGCCGGAGCAGGCCGAACGGGTCTTCGAACGGTTCTACCGGGCGGACGCCGCGCGCAGCCGCCGGGCGGGCGGCGCCACCGGTACCGGGCTGGGGCTGGCCATCGTCGCCGCCCTGGTCGCCGCCCACCACGGCACCGTCGAGGTGCTGACCACGCCGGGCGGCGGCGCCACCTTCCGGGTCCGCCTGCCGCTCGCGGATCCGGCCGAAACGGACAGCGACACTCACAGCTAAAACCCAGCCGCAATCCAGTTCAGTCGCAGAGCGCAGGGGCAGAGTGAGGGACATGAACGAGTACGAGACCGACCCGCAGCGGCCGCCGGCCACCCCAGACGCCGAGCCGTCGCATCCCACCGCCGAGCTGCCTCGTGATCGCGGGCAGTCCGACTCCGCCACGCCGGCGTCCGAGCCGGGCACCACCGGCTCCGCCTGGGCCGCGCCGTCGCACCAGCCGCCCGCGGCCGGTACCGGCGAGCCCAGCACCGCCCCGCTCCCCCCGGCCGGCGGTCCCGCGCCGTTCGGCAGTCCGGCGCCCGGCGCCCCGGGCGCTCCGGCGGCCCCCGGTGGTGGCGAGGCCCCCACCGCCCCGGTCACCCCGATCAGCTCGCCCACCGGGTCGCCGTACCCGGCCGGGCCGGTCCCCTCCGCGCCGGGCGCGGGCCGCCTGCCGGACGGTACGCACCAGGTCGGCTACCAGCCGAACCCGTGGCACCCCGGCTACCAGCACAGCGCCCAGCACAACCAGCCGGGCTGGGCGGCCAACCCCAGCTACCCCGGCCAGCACGGGCCGGGCGTGAACGTACCCCCGCCGGGACAGCACCCCGCCGGTCCGCCGCTGCCGCCGTGGGCCCAGGGACCGGCCGGTCCCCGGCCCAACGCCGTCGCCGGACGGCTGGCGAAGGTGGCCGCGGTCGGCGCCGCCGCGCTGGTGCTGATGGTCGGCTCCGGTATCGCCGGTGGCGTCGCCGCCCTGGCCATCCGGCACGACGGCCCGGCCGGCGTGACCCGCACCTACTCGGCCGCGCCCGTGCTGAACAGCGCGGACCTGCCGAAGATCGCGGCGCAGGTCGAGAACAGCGTCGTTTCGATCACCACCGGTAGCGCCGAGGGCTCCGGGGTGGTGCTCAGCGCGGACGGTTACGTACTCAGCAACAACCACGTGGTGGCGAGCGCCCAGGGCAACACGGTCAAGGTGGTCTTCGCCGACGGCAAGACCGCGAGCGCGAAGATCATCGGTACCGACCCGAAGACCGACCTCGCCGTGATCAAGGCGGACGGCGTCTCCGGGCTCACCCCGGCCAAGTTCGGCGACAGCGACGCGATGCAGGTGGGCGACACCGTGCTCGCGCTCGGTAGCCCGCTCGGCCTGCAGGGCTCGGTTACGGCCGGCATCATCAGCGCCCGCGACCGCACCATCCAGACCGGTGGCGAGGACGAGCAGGAGCCGACCAACCCGTTCCAGCGGCCGCAGCAGCAGGCCCCGGTCAGCTCGATCTCCGGCCTGCTGCAGACCGACGCGCCGATCAACCCCGGCAACTCGGGCGGCGCTCTGATCAACACCCGCAGCGAGGTGATCGGCATCAACACGGCCATCGCCACCGCGGGCCAGAGCAACGGCAACATCGGCGTCGGCTTCGCCATCCCGAGCAACAAGGCCAAGGCCGTGGCCGACCTGCTGCGCCAGGGCAAGAAGGTCAGCCACCCGTCGCTCGGTGTGGGCGTCGGCGACAACGAGAGCGGCGGCGCGGTGATCAGCTCCGTGACGCCGGGCAGCCCGGCTGAGAAGGCCGGCCTCCAGCAGGGCGACGTGGTCACCAGGTTCGGCGACAAGATCATCAACGGCTCGAACGACCTCGTGGCCGCCGTCCAGTCCGGCAAGGTCGGTGACCAGGTACAGCTGACCTTCACCCGGAACGGGGCGGAAAAGACTGCAACCGTGACGCTGGCTGAGACGTCGTAAGTATCAGCACCCCGACCACCTGCGGGCGCAGGCTTCCCTCATCCGGAGGCTTGTCCCTCCCCACGAGCGGCGGGTGATGTGACCAAGGGGGTTGGTCACGTCACCCGCCGCTTCTACGTCTCCGGCCGGTCCGTGCGCCTCGGGCCGGTCCTCGCGTCTGCGGCCGCGCTTCACCCGTCCCGGGTGAGGGACGCTCACCCCGGCGCGGCCGAGGATCGCCAGAGCGGGAACGTGAGGGACCGACCGTGGGAGGGCTTCCGATGACCACGGAGACCGCCAGGCGCGGGGACACCGAGATCCAGCGCGACGTCCTGGAGGAGCTGCGCTGGGACGCGCGGGTACAGCCGAACGAGGTCGGCGTGACCGTGCGGGACGGCGTGGTGGTGCTGACCGGGTGGGTGGACAACTACGCCAAGAGGTGGGCGGCGGAGCGGGCGGCACACCGGCTGCGCGGCGTACGCGGGGTCGCCAACGACATCGAGGTGCGGCTGCCCGGCTCGGCCGAGCGTACGGACACCGAGCTGGCCACCGCGGTGACCCGCTCGCTGGAGTGGGACGCCTTCGTACCGTCCGAGGGGCTCGACGTCACCGTCTCCAACGGCTGGGTGATGCTGCGGGGCGAGGTCGAGTGGGGCTACCAGCGGCTCGCCGCCGAGCGTGGCGTACGCCGGCTGGCCGGGGTCCGGGGCGTCACGAACCTGATCGCGGTCCGGCCCGGCGTCCGGCCGGAGCCGGACGAGATCAAGCGGGACGTCCGGGAGGCGCTGATCCGTACCACCCCCGTCGACATGGAACGGATCACCGTCGAGGTCGACGGCGACGAGGTGGTCGTCGTCGGCACGGTCCGCTCCTGGCAGGAGCGCGAGCTGGTGGAACGGACCGCCTGGTCGGCGCCGGGGGTCTGCGCGGTGCGGACCAGGCTCGGAGTACTCGGCTGAGCGGCAGGGGCATCCGGCCGATACGCGGGCCGGCGGTCTCCGTCCACGAACGACCAGGAGGGCTCGGGTACGTGAACCAGACCTCGGTCCATCGCCCGCCCCGGCAGGGCGCGCTGCGGATCGCGATGGTCGTGCCGCCCTGGTACGAGCTGCCGCCCCCCGGGTACGGCGGCCTGGAGCAGGTCTGCGCCGCGCTGGTGGACGCCCTGGTCGAGCGCGGGCACGAGGTGACACTCTTCGGGGCGGGCGCCTCGACCGGAACCTCCGCCCGGTTCGTGCCGACCGAGGCCGAGTTGCAGGCGCACCGGCTCGGCCAGGCACTGCCCGAGCTGGCGCACCTGGCCCGGGTCAACCGCCTGATCTCGCCGGAGGTATTCGACCTGGTCCACGACCACACCACCACCGGACCGCTGGTCGCGCCGCTGCGCCCGGTACCGACCGTCGCGACGGTGCACGGCCGGCCGAAGGGGGAACTGGGCGACATCCTCCGCGAGGTGGACCCCTCCGTCGGGCTGGTGGCGATCTCGGCGGCGCAGCGCCGGCTCCACCCCGAGCTGCGCTGGGCGGCCACGGTGCACCACGGCATCCGCTGGGACGGCCTGCCGCACAAGTCGACGCCCGGGACCGGCCCGGTCCTCTGGCTGGCGCGTTTCAGCGCCGACAAGGGGCCCGACCTGGCCATCCGCTCCTGCCGCGCCGCCGGGCTGCCGCTGGTGCTCGCCGGCAAGCTCGACGATCCGCTGGAGAAGCGCTACTTCGCCGAGGTGGTCGAACCGATGCTCGGGCCGGACGTGCGCGTGGTGCGCAACCCCGACCGGGAGACCTGCCTCGAGCTCCTGCTCGCCGCCCGGAGCATGGTGCTGCCGATCCGCTGGGAGGAGCCGTTCGGCATGGTGATGCTGGAGGCGATGGCCACCGGTACGCCGGTCGTGGCGCTCGACCGGGGCGCGGTGCCGGAGCTGATCCGATCCGGGGTGACCGGGGTGGTCTGCCGGGACCCGGCCGAGCTTCCGGACGCGTTGCGCCAGGCCGCGGTGCTGGACCCGGGAGACTGCGTGACCCACGTCCGGACGCGCTTCTCGGCGGAGCGGATGGCCGAGGGCTACGAGGCCCTCTACCGCGACTTCGCGGTCTCCGCCGCCCCCGAGCCGGTCCGCGCCGGCCTGGCCCCGGCGACCGCGCGCCACTGAGCGTCCGCCGCCGGAGCGCGTGCTCCTCCGCCGGTGCCGGGCGATCCTCTGGCGGGCCCGCTGCCGGGCCGGGCGCGGGTTGCCGGGCGACCGTCCGGCGGGCCGGGGCCGACCGTCCGGCGCAGCGGGGTGGCGGTGGCGGCGGCCCGACCCGGACGATGGCGGCGGGAGGTGGTCGTCATGGTCACCATCGGCACGGACCGGCTGACCAAGACGTACGGCGACGTCGTCGCGGTCGACGGGGTCAGCCTCGACGTGGCCGAGGGCGAGGTGGTGGCGCTGCTCGGGCCGACCGGTTGCGGCAAGTCCACGATCCTGCGGCTGGTGGCCGGCCTGGAGCAGCCGACCGCCGGACACGTGCTGCTGGACGGCCGGATCGCGGACGAGCTGTCCACCCGCGAGCGGCGGGTGGCGATGGTCTTCCAGGACTACGCCCTCTACCCGCACCTGACCGTGGCGCAGAACATCGGGTTTCCGCTGCGCAGCGACCCGGAGCCCGGGGTCGACATCCCGGCCCGGGTCGCCGAGGTGGCCCGCCACCTGGGGATCGTGGAGCTGCTGGACCGCCGCCCGCGCCAGCTCTCCGGCGGCGAACGCCAGCGCGTCGCGGTCGCCCGCGCGATCGTCCGGCAACCCGCCGCGTTCCTGCTCGACGAGCCGCTCTCCAACCTGGACGCCGGGCTGCGCGCGCAGCTGCGTACGGAGGTGGCGGCGCTGGCCCGCCGGCTCGGCGTGACCACGCTCCACGTCACGCACGACCAGGTCGAGGCGATGACGATGGCGGACCGGGTGGCGGTGCTCCGGCGCGGTTCGCTACAGCAGATCGGCACGCCCGCGCGGCTCTACGCGGACCCGCGCACGCTCTTCGTCGCCGCGTTCCTCGGCTCGCCGCGCCCGAGCCTCGCGCAGGCCGCCGTCTACGCGGAGCCCGACCGGGTCGTCGTCGACCTCGGGTCGCAGACGATCGAGCTGCCCCGCGACGACCCGCGCTGGGCGCCGCTCGCCGACCGGCACACCGAGCGGGTCACCGTGGTGCTGCGGCCGGAGGCGCTGACCCCGGTCGCGCCCGGCGCGGTACGCGGGCCGGAGCTGCGCGGGACCGTCCGGTCGGTGGAGAACCTCGGCCACGAGTCGCTGGTGCGGGTGGACATCGGGGCGCTGCCCGCCGCGCCCGCGCAGTCGCGGCTGGAACTGCCCGAGCCCGGCCGGCATCTGACCGAGCCGCCCGGGGACCGGGCGCCGGGCGCCCGGCCGGCCGCGTGGAGCGCGGGCACCGCGACCGCGGGTACGGGTGGTGCGGGCCCGATGCGGCCGTTGCGGCAGGCGCTCGCCCGCATGATCCCGTCGCGGCGGCCGGCGGAGGTCCCGGCGACCGCCCGCACCGAGTACGGCTTCTACCCCGTCTACGACCCGGAGCTGCCGGCGGAGGCGGCCGGCGCGGACCTGGTGGTACGGCTCGCCGGGCCGGCCCGGGTGCGCCGGGGCGAGTCGATGGTGCTCGCGGTCGACCTGGCGCGGATGCTGCTCTTCGACCGGGCGGGGGAGCGCATCACGTTGCCGTGATCCCGACGCGGGGTGCGGCGACCCGCGCTCGTGGTCCGGTCCGGTAATCCCGATGGGGCGGGGTCTGGACAGGAACAGTTAACAGTCCTAATAATTGGCGAACCGTCGACGCACCTCAATACCCCCACACCCCCAGTGGAGGCCACCCATGACCCGCCCCCACACACCCCACCCACGCTCCCGGCCACCTTCGCGCCCCCGCACCCGCACCCTCCTACTCGCCACCCTCACCACCACCCTGACCGCCACCACCGCCGCAATCGCGCTCACCACCCCCGCCTACGCCGCCGGACCCACCGCCACCTTCACCAAAACCAGCGACTGGGGCACCGGCTGGGAAGGCAAATACACCATCACCAACCCCGGCCCCACCACCATCACCACCTGGACCCTCACCCTCGACCTCCCCACCGGCACCACCATCACCACCTACTGGGACACCCAACTCACCACCACCGGCACCCACCACACCTTCACCAACCGCACCTACAACGGCACCCTCACCCCCGGCACCACCACCAGCTTCGGCTTCAACGCCACCGGACCCGGAACCCCCACCAACTGCACCATCAACAACCAACCCTGCGCCGGCGGCACCACCCCCACCACCCCACCGGCCACCACCCCGCCACCAACGACCCCACCACCCACCACGCCACCACCCACCACGCCACCACCCACCACACCGCCACCCACCAGCCCACCCCCGAACACGGGACTGCCCAAGCACGCCCTGATCGGGTACCTGCACGCCAGCTTCGCCAACGGCTCGGGGTACCTGCGGATGGCCGACGTGCCGTCCGAATGGGACATCATCAACCTGGCCTTCGGAGAGCCCACCTCGGTCACCTCGGGCGACATCCGGTTCAACCTCTGCCCGGCCAGCGAGTGCCCCGGAGTGGAGTCCGAGGCGGAGTTCACCGCCGCGATCCGGGCCAAGCAGCAGCAGGGCAAGAAGGTGCTGATCTCGATCGGCGGCCAGAACGGGCAGGTGCAGCTCACCACCACCGCGGCCCGGGACGCGTTCGTCCGCTCGGTCAGCGCCATCATCGACCGGTACGGGCTGAACGGGCTGGACATCGACTTCGAGGGTCACTCGCTGTCGCTCAACGCCGGCGACACCGACTTCCGCAACCCGACCACCCCGGTGATCGTCAACCTGATCTCCGCCATCCGCAGCCTCAAGCAGCGGTACGGGGCGGGCTTCGTACTGACGATGGCGCCGGAGACGTTCTTCGTGCAGCTCGGGTACCAGTATTACGGTTCGGGCCCGTTCGGCGGCCAGGACCCGCGCGCCGGCTCGTACCTGCCGGTGATCCACGCGCTGCGCAACGACCTGACGGTGCTGCACGTCCAGGACTACAACTCGGGGCCGATCATGGGGCTGGACAACCAGTACCACAACATGGGCGGCGCGGACTTCCACATCGCCATGACCGACATGCTGCTCGCCGGGTTCCCGGTGGCCGGTAACACCGCCAACGTCTTCCCGGCGCTGCGCGAGGACCAGGTGGCCTTCGGTACGCCGGCGGCGGTCAGCGCGGGCAACGGCTACGTGGCGCCGGCCGGGGTGCAGCAGGCGGTCAACTGCCTGGTTCGCGGCACCGGCTGCGGCGGGTACGCCCCGCGCAGCGGCACCAATCCCGGCTTCCGCGGACTGATGACGTGGTCGATCAACTGGGACCGGTACTACGGCTGGGAATTCCGCAACAGCCACGAGCCGTTCCTGAACGCGCTGCCCTGACCGGACGGACCACCCGCCCGGTCCGGGCCACCTGTCCCGATCGGACCGCCGGCCCGGACCGGGCCACCAGTCCGGTCGACCGAGGCCCCTTGTCATCGGCGCGATGGCAAGGGGCCCGTCCTCACACCGCGGCGGCGACGTCGACGAGCGCGGCGTCGAGCAGTTGGGCGTACCCGGCGCTGATCGCGCCCTCGCCGACCCGTACCGCGATCTTGTCCCGCAGCCCGGCCACCTCCCCGGCGAGACCGTCGGAGCCGGTGCGCAGCCCCGATCGCAGGTTGCGCACCTGGTTGCGCAGGTCGAGGCCGGCGTCGTCGCGGATGTCCCCGGAGGCGACCCCGTCGGCGATCGCCCGATCGAGCCGGGCGATCGCGTCGTGGACCCCGGTGGCCCCCGTGGCGTCGGGTAGGGGCCCCGGCGCGAACAGGGGCGGGGAGCTGCTCCGGCCGGCGGGCGCGGTCGGCGTCGGCGACGAAGGCGTGCCGGGGCCGGCGGGGGTGGGGCCGCCGCGTGGCGAGCCGTCGCCGCCGCGCAGCGCCAGACCGACCGGTACCGCCACGGCGAGGCCGATGAGCATGGCCGCGCCGAGGGCGGTGGCGCGCAGCGAGATCCGGCGTGGCCGGGCCGGCGGCGGGGGAGCTCCCGCCGGAGCCGATCCCGCGACTCCCGGCGCCGCGGCCGATTCCGCCGCTCCCGCTTCCGGCCCGGCCGCGGCCTCGACGGCCGGAGTCGGCACGGCCGGCCCGACCGGCCCCGGCGCCGTCGGCCGGGGAACGGCCGGTGGTCCGGGGGAGCGCAACTGGTCGCGCAGCGCCCGGGCCACCTGCGCGGCGGTCGGGCGGTGGAGCGGATCGCGGGCCAGGCAGCGCAGGCAGATCTCGGCCACCCCGGGCGGCAGGCCGGGTACGCCGGTCAGCGGCGGCGGTACCGTCGTCGCGCGCAGCGCGACCGTCAGGTCGTCCCAGGTCTCGGCCGGGAAGGGGACGCGACCGGTCAGCGTCTCGTAGAGCAGCACGCCGAGCGAGTACGCGTCGGTGGCCGGCTGCGCGGGCGTACCGTCCAGCCGTTCCGGCGCGACGTACGCCGGGGTACCGAAGGTGGCGCCGTCCTCGTCCTCGTCCGGCGCGCCCACGTGCGTGGCGATGCCGAAGTCGAGCACCTTGGCGCCGGTCGCGGTCATCATGATGTTGGCGGGCGTCACGTCGCGGTGCACGATGCCGAGCCGGTGCGCGGCGGCGAGCGCCTCCGCCACCTGCGCGCAGATCTCCACCGCCTCCGCCCAGGGCAGCGGCCCGTCCCTCAGCCGGGCCTCCAACTCCTCCCCGGCCAGCAGCTCCATCACCACGAACGAGATGACCGTGCCGTCCGGCGCGAAGCTCTCGCCGTAGTCGTGCACCGCCGTGACGTGCGGGTGCACCAGCTGCGCGGCGGCGCGGGCCTCCTCGCGGACCATGTCGCGGAACCGCTCGTCGGCGGCGAGCGACGGGGCGAGGACCTTGAGCGCCACCGTACGGTCGAGCACCTCGTCGCGGGCGCGCCAGATGACGGACATTCCGCCGGCACCGATCTGGTCGATGAGACGGTACCTGCGGGCGAGCAGGCCGCCGGGGTACAGCGGTCGCATCTTCGTCGCACCTGCCTCAGGTCGTACCGGGCATGAGGGCGTGGTCACGGATCGCGGGCTACGCCCTGCGGGTCGTACCAGGTTGCGGGAACGGATACGGCCTGTCAACGGTTCGGTACCTGTCGGCATCATTGCCGCATTACCGGACGGAGGACCGCCGGCATAACGCACGGAACGGGCGCGGCCCGCGTGCGGCGCCCCGGTGTCGGGTCGTCGGGCGGTGGCGCCGCTGCGCCGGACGGTCGGGGGGCGGGCTCCGCCGACGGGCGGGGTGGCGGCACCCGTGCCAGGATGAACGGCATGGTCGACGGTCCCGTGGCGTTCGTGCTCGGCGGAGGCGGAGTGCTCGGCGCCGTCGAGGTCGGGATGCTGCGGGCGCTCTTCCGCGCCGGGTTCCACCCGGACCTGGTCGTCGGTACGTCGATCGGCGCGGTGAACGGGGCGCTCGTCGCCGCCGACCCGTCCGACGAGGTCACCGACCGGCTGGTACGACTCTGGTCCTCGCCCGAGGCGAGCGAGGTCTACGGCGATTCGGTCGCCCGGCAGTTGCGCCGCTTCGCCACCCGTACCCACCTGCACTCGCCCGGCCCGCTGCGCCGGCTGCTGGAGGGCGCGCTCGGCGCGGACGCCACCTTCGAGGGGCTGGCGGTGCCGTTCCGCTGCTGTGCCGCGAGCATCGAACGCGCCGCCGAGCACTGGTTCAGCAGCGGACCGCTGGTCGACGCCGTACTCGCCTCGGCCTCGGTACCGGGCCTGCTGCCACCCGCGCAGATCGACGGTGAGCACTTCATCGACGGCGGGATCGTCAACTCGATCCCGATCGGCGAGGCGGTGCAGCAGGGCGCGAAGCGGATCTTCGTCCTCCAGGTGGGGCGGATCGAGCGGTCGCTGGCCCCGCCCCGGCGCCCCTGGGAGATCGCCCAGGTCGCCTTCGAGGTCGCCCGCCGGCACCGCTTCGCCCGGGAGATGGCCTCGCTGCCGGACGGGGTGGAGGTGCATGTACTGCCGACCGGCGGGCTCGACCCGCGCGACGACTCGCCCTGGGCGTACCGGGACATGGCCGCCGTGGGGCGGCGGATCAGCCGCGCCTACATCGCCTCCCGGAGCTACCTCGCGCAGGTGGACGGCGCCTGATGCCGCTGCCGCCGCGCTGGCTGCGCCGGATCGTCCTGGCGCCG
This sequence comes from Micromonospora sp. NPDC049559, assembly GCF_040676675.1. Taxonomy (NCBI): domain Bacteria; kingdom Bacillati; phylum Actinomycetota; class Actinomycetes; order Micromonosporales; family Micromonosporaceae; genus Micromonospora; species Micromonospora sp. NPDC049559. The sequence continues at coordinate 97,924 of NZ_JBFAPK010000025.1, forward strand.
GGGGTGGTGCTGCTCGCCCTTGTGGTGATCAGCGCGCTGCCGGTCTGGCTGATCCTGGCGGCGGCCGCGAGCCCGCTGGTGCCGGGCTACCTGCGCCCGCTGCGGGTGCTCTGGCTCGCCGTGATCTATCTGGCCTGGGACGCCGCCGCGGTGCTCGCGCTCTTCGGCCTCTGGCTGGCCTCCGGGTTCGGCTGGAAGAAGCGGGCGCCGGCGTTCCAGCGGGCGCACTACCGGCTGACCGGCTGGTTCCTCACCTTCCTCTTCTGGCAGGCGCAGTGGACGCTGCGGCTGAGCATCGAGGTGGTCGGCACGGACCCCGACACCGCCGTGCCGGGCCGCCCCGAGCTGGTGCTCTGCCGGCACGCGGGGCCGGGCGACTCGTTCATCCTGATCCACGCTCTGGTCAACTGGTTCGACCGGGAGCCGCGGATCGTGCTGAAGCACACGCTCCAGTGGGACCCGGCGGTCGACGTGATGCTCAACCGGCTGCCCAACCGCTTCATCGCCCCGGGCCACGACCCGGGCGAGGCAATGATCGAACAAATCCGGCACCTCGCCACCGGACTGGACGAGGACGACGCCTTCGTGATCTTCCCGGAGGGTGGCAACTTCACCCCGCGCCGCCGGCTGCGCGCCATCGACCGGCTGCGGGCCCGGGGACTGGAGGAGATGGCGGTACGCGCCGAGGGGCTGCGGCACGTGCTCGCGCCGCAGCCCGGCGGGGTGCTCGCCGCGCTCGACGCCGCGCCCGACTCGGGCGTGGTCTTCGTCGCGCACACCGGGCTGGACCGGATGGTGACGGTCACCGACGTCTGGCGGGAACTGCCGATGGACAAGCGGATCGTGATGCGCTTCTGGTCGGTACCGCCGGAGGAGATACCGGCGGGGCGGCAGGAACGGATCGAGTGGCTGTACGACTGGTGGGCGCGGATAGACGAATGGGTGGATGCCAACCGCAATACCCCGGTCTAGTTATAGGGTGCGCGGCGTGGAGCAGATCTGCATCGTGACGACCGTGGTCGATTCCCGGTCGGTCGCGGACGTGCTCGCCGCCGCGGCGGTGGCCGGTCGGCTGGCGGCGTGCGCCCAGGTCGGCGGGCCGGTGGACAGCACCTACTGGTGGCAGTCGCGGATGGAGACCACCCGCGAGTGGTCGGTGCAGTTCAAGACCGCCGCGGACCGCAGCGCGGCGCTCGTCGACCACATCCGGACCGCCCACCCGTACGACGTACCGGAGATCGTGGTCGCCCGGGTGGAGACGACGCCCGCCTACGCCGCCTGGGTGCACGAGCAGACCCGCGGTTAGCCGCTCCCGGCCGCCCCGTCACCGCGTACCCCGGTTCCCGTGTCACCGCGTGCCCGGCCGCCCCGTCACCGCGTGCCCGGCCCGCGCCCGGCGGTTTCCCCCTCCGGGGCGGACCCGGCGGCGAGACGACCCCGCAGGACGCCGACGGCCACACCGACCAGCCAGACCATCGCGAGCAGGCGGAACGCGGGCTCCGGGCGGACCAGCGGCGGCACCACGGCCGACAGCGCGGAGGCCGCCACCAGCGGGCCCGCGCCCAGGCCGTAGCCGAGGACCCAGCGCGGACGCGAGCGGGCCCGCCACCCGAGGACCGACGCGGCGGTGATCAGCGCGCCGGTGCCGAGCAGGTGCAGCGCGCCGCCGAACAGCAGCGCCGCCCTGCCGAGACCGGCGACGACCGCCTCGCCGGCCGACGTGGCGAGCGGCAGCAGGACGAGCGCGCAGAGCACGGAGGCGACCAGCGCGCCGGCGGCCAGCGCGGTGCCCCAGGTCAGCGCCGTCGCGGCCCGTGGGCCCGCGCCCGGCAGCGCGGCGCGCAGCCGCCGACCGAACCGGTACAGGGCGACCGCCGCGAGGAGCTGCAGCGCCGACTGGGCCAGCACGGCCGTCGCGTTGCCGCCGTAGAAGTCCCGCAGCTGTGCCACCGACGCCTCCGGCAGGTAGAGGCTCTCGCCCGTCTGCAGCACCCCACCGGCGACGATGCTCGCGACGAACGCGACGACGAAGACCGGGGCCCACCATCCCCAGCTCCGGTCGCCGCCACCGCCCGGTCGCGCGGTCGTGCCCACGCCGGCCGGGCCGACGAAGACGTTCGCGCCGGGTTCGGGCGATCGGGACGACTCCCGGCCCGTCTCCCGGCGCTCCACCGGCACACCACCGCCGGCCGCGCCGGCACCCCCTCGTACCATCGCCTCTTCCTCCCCTTGGCCGGAGGCGACGCGCGGGCGAGCGCCCGCGCGTCGCGTCGATCGCCGCCCATGTTGCTGGGACGGGACGGTCGGGGCATCCGGCGCGGCGCGGCCATTCCGGTACGTCCGGGCGCGTAGCGGCGTACGCGCCGGGACGTAGGACGCGGACCGGCGGCCGCCCGGCGGGGCGGGCGGGACGCCTCGTGGGGCGCCGCCGGAGCCGCCGATGGTAGGGCTGGCCCTACCCGCCATACGGGGGTAACCAGGGTTACGCACAGCTACCGCGATCTTCAAACTTGACGGTACCGCGCCGACCGGCGCGGGGAGATCTACCGGAACTGGGGAGATTATGGCGGTCGGCGCGGTGGCGGAACCTGCCCTTAGGCGGGGGAGTGATTACGCACAGTTGTCAAGGCAGATCGGTGCGGCCGGTCTGCTCGAACGCCGCCCCGGCTGGTACGTCGCGAAGATCGCACTCACGGTGGGCCTCTTCGTCGCCGGCTGGGTGGCGTTCGCGCTCGTCGGCGACGCCTGGACGCAGGTGTTCGTGGCGGCCTTCCTCGCCGTCGCGACCACCCAGGTCGCGTTCCTCGGTCACGACGCCGGGCACCGGCAGATGTTCCGCACCCGGCGAACCAGCGAGGTGGCCGGAATGCTCGCCGGGAACCTGGCGGTCGGGCTCAGTTACGGCTGGTGGATCGACAAGCACACCCGGCACCACGCCAACCCGAACCACGAGGACGAGGACCCGGACGTCGGGGCGGGAGCGCTGGTCTGGACCGAGGAGCAGGCGGCGGAGACTCGGGGGCTGGGTCGCTGGATGGCGCGGCGGCAGGCGTACCTGTTCTTCCCGCTGCTGCTGCTCGAAGGGCTGAACCTGCACGTCGCGAGCGTGCGGGCGCTGGTGGAACGGGACCGCGCGACGGGCGCCCACCGTACGCCGATCCGGCACCGGCGGGTCGAGGCGCTGCTGCTCACCGTGCACCTGGTCGCCTATCCGCTGGTGCTGTTCAGCGTGCTCTCCCCGGTGCGGGCGCTGGTCTTCATCGCGATCCACCAGGGGCTCTGGGGGCTCTACATGGGCTGCTCGTTCGCGCCGAACCACAAGGGCATGCCCGTGGTGACGGCCGAGGACGAGTTGGACTTCCTCCGCAAGCAGGTGTTGACCTCGCGCAACGTCCGGGGCGGGCGGGTGGTGGACTTCGCTCTCGGCGGGCTGAACTACCAGATCGAGCACCACCTCTTCCCGAGCATGCCCCGGTCGAACCTGCGCCGGGCACAGCCGATCGTCCGGGCGTACTGCGCCGAGCAGGGCATCCCGTACGAGGAGACGGGGCTGGTCGACTCGTACCGGCAGGCGCTGCGGCACCTGCACGAGGTGGGGGCGGGATTGCGCCGGTCGTGACGGCCACTCCCGTGCGGCGGGGGTGACGGACGGTCCGGCGGGGGTGACGGAGGCCGGGGCGGGAAGTGGGGCGGCCGGTTCGCGGGGGGCGAGCCGGCCGCCTTGCTGTCCGGCCGCCTTGTCGTCGGACCCTTGTCGTCCGGCCGCCTTGCTGTTCGGTCCCTTGCCGCCAACCGCCAGCCGCTTGTCGCCGTCCGGCGGCGCCGCTGTTCGGCCACCTCGCTGTCCCGCTGACCGGCGGCTCAGCGTCCGGCGCTTTCCGCGTGTCCGGAAGGTCCCGCTAACGGGCCTAGCGGTGGGCGTCGATCCTCTGGTAAGAATTCCTTCAACATCGGTCGGTGGCATCAAAGAATCTTTCAACCCCCGCCTGGAGGCCTACCGTGACCGGCAACCCCCTCTCCCGTCGTGACGTGATGCGCGGCGCCGTGATGCTCGGCGTCGGCGCCGCCACCGGCGGTTTCACGATCGCCGGCGCCACCCCCGCCATGGCCGCCGTCGCCGCGCCGACCATCGCCAGCTGCGCCACCTGGGGAGCGCGCCCGCCGTCGTCGTCGCTGAGCGTAATCTCCACGTCGCCCGACAAGATCCTGGTGCACCACACCGCGGGCGCCAACAGCACCGACTACTCGCAGGCGCACGCGTACGCGGTGGCGCGCAGCATCCAGAACACGCACATGGACGACAACGGCTGGTCCGACACCGGGCAGCACTTCACCGTCAGCCGGGGCGGGTACGTGATGGAGGGCCGGCACAACAGCCTGGCCCGGTTGCAGGCCGGCAGCGGCATGGTCGTCGGGGCGCACTGCCCCGGGCAGAACGACAAGGCCATCGGGATCGAGAACGAGGGCCTCTACACCAGCGCCACCCCGCCGGCGGCGCTCTACAACCGGCTCGTGCAGCTCTGCGCGTACATCTGCGACCAGTACAACATCAACGCCACCAAGATCTACGGTCACCGCGACTACCTCGCCACCGCCTGCCCCGGTGACGTGCTCTACGCCAAGCTGCCGCAGCTGCGCTCCGACGTCGCCGCGCTGCTCGCCGGCGGCAGCACCCCGCCGCCCACGTTCAGCACGATCATCGACAACACCACGACGGGCCGCTTCACCGCGAGCGCCAACTGGCTCACCTCGTCGTACTCCACCCAGCGGTACGGCGCCGACTACCGGTACGCCAACCCCGAGGCGATCAGCGACCCCGCGTACTACAAGGCGAACATCCCGGCCGACGGGCTCTACAAGATCGACGTCTGGTATCCGGGCATCGCCGGCTACAACACCGCCACGCCGTACATCGTGCTCGCGAAGGACGGCAACCAGACCGTCGTGGTCAACCAGACCACCGGCGGCGGGGCCTGGCGGACCCTCGGCAACTTCACCCTCACCGCGGGCGACAAGGACGTCGTCGGCGTGAGCCGGTGGAGCAGCGCCTCCGGGTACGTCATCGCCGACGCCGTGCGCATCACCGCCGTCTGACCGCCACCACCGATCAGTTCGGCCCGCCGGGCCGCGCCGGCTCCGACCGACCGGCGCGGCCCGGCGTTCTCGTCGATCTAGGGCAAATCATCGTGTGATGATCTCTAATCACCGCGATTGCCCTAGATCGACGGCGATGGTCGGCCGGCCGGGCGGTGCCGATCCGCTGGCCGGATGGCCCCTGCCGGTTGGCGCCACGGGCGCGACCAGCGACGGTAAGGTCTGCGGCATGGCAGAGGTGCTCGACGCTGAGGCGGTACGGGGCGCGCTGGACGGACTGGACGGCTGGACCGGTAATCCGGCCGGCATCGGTCGTACCGCCGAACTGTCCAGCTTTCCCGAGGCGATCGCGGTGGTCGACCGGGTCGCGGTGGTCGCGGAGGAGCTGAACCACCACCCCGACATCGACATCCGCTGGCGCACGCTGACCTTCCGCTGCGCCACGCACTCGGTGGGCGGAGTCACCCGGCGGGACCTCGAGCTGGCCCGCCGCATCGACGAGATTGTCCGGGGAGCAGCGTGAGATTCGAGATCAGCAAGGTCCTCGACGCGATCGAGGGCCGGGTCTGCGTGGACCCGTCACTCGTCCGGGCCGTGGTCGACCTGGCGGAAATCATCCGGTACGCGGATCTGGACGGCGGTCGGCCGGCGAGCATGCTGCGGCTGGGCATCACGATCGACGCCCTGGGCCGGCAGCTCGAAGAGGACGGCGTGCAGGTCTACGCGGTGGTGCACCGGGGGGTGCTCTCCGACGGTGACCTCACCTCGAACGAGCGGATGGTGGTGCGCCGCTGGGCCGACGACGGCCTGGTGGAGGTGTTGAACAACCCGACCGAGCGGGTGCTGGAGGTGGCCGACCTGCTCGGCCTGCCGGTGCTGAGCCGGCAGCGCTTCGACGGCATGCGCGGGCGGTACCCGTGGGTGGCCGAGGGACCGGGCCGCCTGCTGGCCCCGATCTCCGGGCCGAACGGCCCGACCCTCAAGGCCCGCTTCGGCAACGACTACCCGACCGCGATCGGTCCGTCGCCGGCCGGCGCGAAGGTCCTCGCCCGGCTGTGGCGCTGCCCCGAACCCGGCTGCGCGCTTTTCGGCTCGGGCGGAGGCGGGGCCTTCGCCGATCTGGCCCGGGTCGAGCGCAAGCCGGCCGCGCAGGCGCCGCCGAGCCTGCGTACCGGGACGCCGACCTGTCCCCGGCACGACCACCGCCTCACCGACGGCGGGCCGCGTCCGCGCGTCGAGGTGCTCGCGGTACGCATCGGCGGTCAGGTACGCCAGCGGTTCGTCGTCTCGCCCGACCAGCCCGTGATCGTGGGGCGGGCTCCGGAGCAGCCCGAGGGGATCCGGCTCGGCCAGTGGCTCAACGACGAGGCGCGGCGCTGGATCAGCCGCAACCACGTCCGCTTCGAGCTGCGCGGCAACGAACTGGTCGCGCAGGACGTGAGCACCAACGGCTCGGGTGTGCGGCCGGGCGGCTCGATGGCGGAGACCGAACGGGTGCCGCTCGGCAACCAGCAGAGCCGCGTGCTGGCCAGCAAGGACTTCGTGGAGCTGTACCCCGGGGTGCAGGTCGGGCGCGCGGCGGGCCTGGCCTCCGGCGGCGGGTTCAACCCGTCCTCGGTGATGGCCGAGGCCCCGACCATGGCGATGCGCCTGCCCAAGCAGATCTGACGACCGGACGGGCCGCCCAGCCCCCGCCGGGCCTCGTCGATCTAGGGCAAATCGTCGTGATTAGAGATCCACTAACGAGGATTTGCCCTAGATCGACGGGCGGGGCCGCGCGCGGGTCAGGCCTGCCGCAGTACGGCGGCGAGCTGCTCGACGGCGTGGTCCAACTCCTCGACCGTGACCACCAGCGGCGGCGCCAGCCGGATCGTCGAGCCGTGCGTGTCCTTGGCCAGGATGCCGCGCTCGGCCAGCCGCTCGCACGCCTCCCGGCCGGTCATCAGCGCCGGGTCGATGTCCAGGCCGGCCCAGAGCCCGCGGCCCCGTACCGCCACCAGACCCTGCCCGACCAGCTTCTCCAGCGCGGCGTGCAGGTGGGCGCCCAGCTCGGCCGAGCGGCGCTGGAACTCGCCGGTGGCCAGCAGCCGGACCACCTCGATCGCCACCGCGCAGGCCAGCGGGTTGCCGCCGAACGTCGAGCCGTGCTCGCCGGGGCGCAGCACGCCGAGCACGTCCCGGTTGGCGGCGACCGCCGAGACCGGCACGATGCCGCCGCCGAGGGCCTTGCCGAGCAGGTACATGTCGGGAACCACGTTCTCGTGGTCGCAGGCGAAGGTCCGGCCGGTGCGGCCCAGCCCCGACTGGATCTCGTCGGCGAGGAAGAGGACGTTCCGCTCGGTGCAGAGCTGGCGTACGCCGGTCAGGTAGCCGGCCGGCGGTACGACCACGCCCTGCTCGCCCTGGATCGGCTCGATCAGCACGGCCACGGTGGTGTCGTCGACCGCCTCGGCCAGCGCCGCCAGGTCGCCGTACGGGACGACCTTGAAGCCGGGGGTGTACGGCCCGAAGTCGTCGCGGGCGTCGGAGTCGGTGGAGAAGCTTACGATCGTGGTGGTGCGACCGTGGAAGTTCCCCTCCGCGACCACGATGGTGGCCTGCCCGTCCGGTACGCCCTTGACCCGGTAGCCCCACTTGCGCGCCACCTTGATCGCGGTCTCCACCGCCTCCGCGCCGGTGTTCATCGGCAGGACCATGTCCTTGCCGCAGAGCTCCGCCAGCTCCCGGCAGAAGTCGGCGAACTGGTCGTGCACGAAGGCGCGGCTGGTCAGCGTGAGCCGGTCCAGCTGGGCGTGCGCCGCCGCGATCAGCGTCGGGTGACGGTGACCGAAGTTCAGCGCCGAGTAGCCGGCGAGGAAGTCGAGGTAGCGCCGACCGTCGATGTCGGTGACGGCGGTGCCCTCGGCGGACGAGATCACCACCGGCAGGGGGTGGTAGTTGTGCGCGGTCCAGCGCTCCGCGTCCCGTACGGCCGAGGGGGTCCCCAGCATGTCGTCCACTATCACTTGCTCGCCTCCCGTTCGCGCAGCGTCAACGTGCAGCATTTCGGACCGCCTCCGGCCTTGCGCAGCTCGGACAGGTCCACGCCGATCGGTTCGTAACCCCGCTCGCGCAGCTGGGCGGCGAGCCCATCGGCCTGGACGGGGAGTACGACATAACGGCCATCGCTGACCGCGTTGAGCCCGAAGACCTCGGCGTCCGCGGGGCGGGCGAGGATCGCGTCGGGGAAGAGGCGGCGCAGTGCGGCCCGGCTGCCCGGCGAGAACGCCTCCGGCAGGTACGCGACGGTCCGCTCGTCGAGCACGCAGAGCGCCGTGTCGAGGTGGTAGTAGCGCGGGTCGACCAGTTGCAGCGTGATCACCGGCCGGCCGAAGACCTCCTGGAGCTGGGCGTGCGCGGCGTGGGCGGTACGGAAACCGGTGCCGGCGAGCAGCAGGTCCCCGGCGAGCAGGATGTCGCCCTCGCCCTCGTTGACGTGCTTCGGGTCGTGCACCTCGAAGCCCGCGCGCTCGAACCAGGCCCGGTACGCCGGCGCCTCGTCGGCGCGCTGCGGGTCGCGGAACTGCACGGCGAGCGCGATGCCGTCAACGACGGTACCGCCGTTGGCGGCGAAGACCATGTCCGGCAGCCCGGGCAGCGGGTCGATCTCCTCGACGGTGTGCCCGAGGTCGAGGTAGATCTCGCGGAGCCGTTCCCACTGGGCGACGGCGAGCCCGGCGTCGACGGGGCTGGTCGGGTCCATCCAGGGGTTGATCACGTAGTCGACGGCGAAGTGGCTCGGCCGGCACATCAGGTACCGTCGCGCCGTGGCCGACGGGCCGCTCGGCGCGGGTGCGCCGGTGGCCGGTGCGGTCTCGCGGGTGGTGATCGGATCCACCGTCGTCATCGTCGGGCTCCCAGTGGTCGGGCGCGCCCGACCACCGCTGGTCACGGGCTGGCGCCGGTATCCCACGCTATGCGCGCCCGCCCGGCCGATTCCACCGGCGACCGTTGCGTCCTACCGCTGATCGTTGCGTATGGCGGCCGTCTGCCGGCGATTCATTGCGCCGAGCCATGCCGCTGCGGCTCTCGGGTTCCGCGCCCGACACAAAAGATCGAGGGCGGCGCACCGCCGCCCCCGAACAGGATGGGGTCGTTCTCGCCGCCCCGGGGGTATCCAGGGCGGGGCGTTACGTGAGGTGTTGCGTTCCTGGAGGGTTCGGGTGCGGCGAATCGCCGCCCG
>NZ_JBFAPK010000025.1:107336-124675 GCF_040676675.1 Micromonospora sp. NPDC049559
CCGCGCAGGGTCACCAGGGTGAGGTGTTGCGTTCCTGGAGGGTTCGGGTGCGGCGAAACCGCCGCCCGCGCAGGGTCACCAGGGTGAGGTGTTGCGTTCCTGGAGGGTTCGGGTGCGGCGAAACCGCCGCCCGCGCAGGGTCACCAGGGTGAGGTGTTGCGTTGGGGGCGGCGTCGGCGCGCCGCCCCCAAGAACTGCGTCTGCTCTGGGGTGCACCACCCCGGGTGAGCTAACCAGAGCGGTGAACCACCGCTCCGCGATCACATTTGCCCGTCAGAAACGGTCCACAAACTGTGAATCAAGCCACTCCCGGAACCGGCTCACCGCGTCCGTGTCCGTGTTCGGCCAGTCGGTCTGACCGGTGAGGGCGAGCACGCCCACGACGATCGCGCCGAGGCCGAGCAGCAGGCCGATCATGGCGTCGGCCTTGCCGGCGACGTGCCGCCGGCCGGTTGCCGACATCCCGCCCGCCGAGAGCAGCACGGCCACGGCGCCGAGCGCGATGCCGTACCCGGCGAGGGCGCCGGTGAGCACGAAGAGCGCGCCGGAGACCCCGAAGATCAGGCCGAGGGTGGCGAGCAGGCTGGTCCGGGGGCGGGGTCCGGCCGGTACGGTCGCGGGCGGCTCCCGGTCCACCTCGCCGGGCCGGTCCCGGCGCAGGTCGGTCGTCACCTCGGTACCGTCCGCGACCGGCCGTTCCGTGGTGGCCGCCGGGGCGGTCGCCACCGGCGCGCTGGCCCGGGTCGTCTCTTCCGGTGCGGGAGCGGCGTTCGCGTGCCGGCTGCGGTACGCCGAGCCGTCCGCGTCTCGTTCGGGATCGGTCACGCGTCCCTCGCGGACCGGGATGGTCTCGGTGGACGCCGGGTCGCGTTCGTCGACCCGGCCGTCCCGGCTCTCCTCCCGCGTCGGCACCGTCTCGGCCCGGCGCGAGAGCGAAGGAATCCTGACCACAACACACCTCCTGTTGACTGCGCGGGTGCCTCGTCACTCGGCGCCTACGCGGCGTATCGCCATCGGAGTACCCTGATGTCCCGATCCCCACACCCCGCCCGCAGCGCCGGAGGCCGCCTCGGCGGGGTCGCGCCGGTTGCCGAGATCGACGCGATGGGCGGCGCATCCGTGGTACGACTGCTCCGACGGAACGATCCGGGCGGATTGGGCATACCGGTGGTAGCGAGCAACGACGTCGGGCTGGCGGAGGGGAGCGAACAACCGGCGCGGCCGGCGTTCCTGGAACTCTTCTTCGACCTGGTCTACGTCCTCGCGCTCATCGCGCTGACCAGGAAGCTCGCGGACGACATCACCTGGCCGGTGGCGGGCCAGACCCTGATCCTCTTCCTGGCCTTCTCACTGATCTGGGCCCTGACCGCCTGGACCGCCGACACGTTCGACGTCAACCGCCCCCTCGTGCAGGCGCAGGTCATCGCGGTGATGTTCGCGAGCCTGGTGATGGCGGCGGCGGTGCCGAAGGCGTACGGCCGGCACGGCCTGCTGTTCGTGGTCGCGTACCTCTCCGTGCAGCTCGGCTCCTCGGTCTACTACCTGTTGGTGCTGCGGCGACCGACGCTGCGGACGAGGAGCCGGCGGATCCTGTTCTGGGTCTGCGTCTCCACGCCGGCCTGGGTCGCCGGCGCGTTCGTGACGGACGGGACCCGGGAGATCCTCTGGGCGGTGGCGATCGGGGCGGAGTACCTGGCGGCGACGCTCGGCTGGCCCGTGCCCGGGATCGGGCGGTCCCACTCGGGGGAGTGGCGGCTGGTCGGCGAGCGGGTCTCCGAGCGGTACCGACAATTCGTGATCATCGCGCTCGGGGTGAGCATCTTCCTGATCGGATCCGCCTTCAGCGCGGGCGGCTTCACCGCGAACCGGATCGGCGCCTTCGTGATCGTCTTCGTCACGGTCGTGCTGATGTGGCGGATCTACATCTACCGGGCCGGCGAGCTGCTGACCAAGGCCATCGCCGCCGCTCCCGACCCGTCGCGGCTGATCCAGTTCGCCGCCGTCACTCACTTGATCATGGTTACCGGCGTCATGGTCACGGCGGTGACGAGCGAACTCGTCATAGCGCGCCCGCGCGGCGACACGCCGCCGTCCTGGGTCGCCGTCATCCTCGGCGGACCTGCCCTCTTCCTCCTGGGCCGTGGCCTGCTCGACTACACCGTGTTCAGCCGGGTCTCCTGGTCCCGGATGGTCGGGCTGTTCCTGCTCGGCCTCGTGGTGCCGGCGACGGGGCTCGTACCGCCGCTGGTGGTCGCTCTCCTCGCGATGGCGGTCCTCTTCCTCATCGCCACCTCGAACCTGCTCACCACCCAGCTGCGGACCTTCCCGCCCCGCCCGCCGACGAACCCCCCGCCGGCCGGAATGCGGTAGCCGGCCCCCGTCGCACCGCTCAGTGGGCGGCGGCGGGTTGTCCACTGGCGGGCGACCGGCGGGTGCTGGTGTCGACGACCAGGGTCGCGGCGAGCACCAGGTCCGCCGCGATGATCATCGCCAGCTCGGGCAGGGGCGACAGCATGTACCCGAGCACGGCCAGGATCGCGATGGCGGCCAGCCGTGAGTAGAGCGGCCGGCGCGTCACGGCGTACTCGAAGAGGAAGGTGCCGAACAGGAAGAGCGCCGGTCCGCCGACGATCACGACGGTCATGGCGGTGGACGCCTGGGTGAAGGGGTGGTGCACGATCGCGTCCACGCTAACCGAGATCATCACCACGCCGGCGACCAGCAGCAGATGCGAATAGGCGCTGACGATGCCGGGGCCGACGCGCTCGTTGGACCAGAGCCCCTCCGGGGAGAGCAGCTTGCGCGCCTGGTTGGAGTAGATCAGGAAGAGCAGTACGACGTTGAGGAACGCGGCCACGAGCGCGACCCACCGGGCGATGGTGAAGCCGCTGGCGGTGAGGGCGAGCCCCATGCTCAGGATCGACTCGCCGAGCGCGATGCAGAAGATCTGCCGGTGCCGCTCGGAGACATGCGGACCCGTGAAGATCCGGTTTTCCAGGCTGGTCCGGCCGAGACCGGGCGTCGGCCAGCCGATCCGGGCCGCCAGGTAGTCCAGCCCGATCGCCAGCGCCCAGAGCCCCATCCTGATCCGGTTGTCCGGAACGAGCCCGCCGGCGATCCAGGGGCCGGCGCTCAGGCCGACCCAGAAGAGCACCCGTACGCTGCGGGCCTGGCTCGGATGGCCGCGCTGACCGATGATCAGGAAGCTCGACCGGGTCAGGATCACGCCGAGGTACGTGCCGACGAAGAGCATCGAGTGCTCGCCGAACGCGGTCGGTATCGCCACGGCCAGCAGCAGGCTGCCGAACATCAGGAGGATCACCAGGATCTGGATCTCCGGCAGGCGTGGGTCGAACAGGTCGGTGACCCAGACCGTCAGCTCCCAGATCCACCACGTGGTGAGCAGCAGCAGGGCGGTCTGGATGGCCCCGCCCCAGTCGAGGCGCTCCATCAGCTGCTGGGACAGCCGGGCGAAGGTGAAGACGAAGACGAGGTCGAAGAAGAGTTCGAGGAAGGTAGGGGGCTCGGGGTCGCCCAGCATGCGGAGGATCCGCGGCACCCTACTGGTCGTCACAAATTCGACCTCCTATGCCGCCTTTTGTACCACCTCGACCCGGCCGCGTATCGGCGCTCCGGTCAGCTCGGGACCGCCGAGGCGTCGCCCCGGGCGGCCAGCCCCTCGGCGGTGTGCCGGATGAACCTGGTGAGCACCCGCCGGTAGAACCAGCCGGTGCCGGGCACCTTGGCGTCGAAGGACGAGTGCCAGCGGATCTCCGTACCGTCCGGGGTCGGGGTGAGGTCGACGTCGGCGCGGTAGCCGCGCAGGGGCAGCCCGGAGAGGAGTTCGTAGCTGAAGCGGCGGTCGGGCACCCGTTCGATTACCCGCTCGCAGCTGGTCACCCGGCCGGTACGGAAGATCCGGATCGCACCGACCCCCTCCCGTTCCGTGGGCCCGGGCTGCTGCAACGTGAACGAGCCGATCGGCGACCACCGGGGCCAGCTCTCGCCGTCCACCAGGTACCCGTAGATCGTGGTTGGGCTGGCCTTGCTCCTGACCCGTACGTCGATGTGTTGGCGTGCCATTTCGCACCTCCCGTCAATGTACCAACTGGTACATGTACCGTACGGTACATGAGTCTGCACGAACGAGAGCGCGACGGTGCCGCCGCCCCGGCGACGGCGACCCGCGAGCGACTGCTCTCCGCCGCGATCGACTTCGTCGCCGAGCACGGGGTCGGCGGGCTGACCCTGCGCCGGCTCGCGGCGGCTACCGACACCAGCCACCGGATGCTGATCTACCACTTCGGATCGAAGGAAGGGCTGCTCGTCGCGGTGGTCCGCGCCGTCGAGGCGCGCCAGCGGGAGGCACTGGCCACGCTGGACCTGCGACCCGGCGACTCGCCCGCGGACGCGATCCGGGGTATGTGGCAGAGGCTGGCCGACCCGGCCCTCTGGCCGTACGAGCGGTTGTTCTTCGAGCTCTACGGGCAGGCGCTGCAGGGGTATCCGGGCGCGGTCCCGCTGCTGGACGGGATCGTGGACGAGTGGCTGGACCGTACCGTCGAACTGGCCGCCTGTGACGGGGTGCCGGCCGACGTCGCGCGCGTGCACGCCCGGCTCGGCCTGGCGGTCATCCGCGGTCTCCTGCTCGACCTGCTCGCCACCGGCGACCGGGCCGGCGCGGACGCCGCCGTCGAGGAGTTCGCCGCCCGCTACCAGCACGGTTGGCCGGTCTGACCGCTCCCGGGCGACGGGGCGACGGGCCCGGCCGCACGTCACCCCGGGATCGGTACCCGGATCAGATGCTGAAGCCGCCGTCCACGTCGATCGTGGCGCCGGTGACGTACCGGCCGCCGTTCCCCGCGAGGAAGGCGACCGCCGAGGCGATCTCGGCGGGCGCGGCGTACCGGTTCAGCGCGGTGAGCCCGGCGATGGCGGCCGAGTTCGGGCCGTCGGCCGGGTTCGCGTCCGTGTCGGTCGGACCCGGGTTGACCAGGTTGGTGGTGATGCCGCGCGGGCCCAGGTCCCGGCCGAGGCCCTTGGTCAGACCGATCAACGCCGTCTTGCTCATCGAGTAGGCGGCGAGGCCCGGGAAGGGCGCACGCTCGGCCACGTTGCTGCCGATGTTGATGATCCGCCCGCCGTCGGTCATGTACCGGGCCGCCGCCTGCGCGGCGACGAACGGCGCCCGTACGTTCACCGCCAGCGTCCGCTCGAACTCGGCCAGCCCGAACTCGTCCACGGGTGCCACCAGGAACACACCCGCGTTGTTGACCAGGATGTCGAGCCGCCCGAACTCGGCGGCGGTCCGGTCCACCGCCCCGGTCACCTCCGCCGGGTCGGCGTTGTCGGCCCGTACCGCCAGGGCCCGGCGGCCGATCCCCTTGATCTGGTCGACCACGTCCGCCGCCCGCTCGGCGTTCCGCTGGTAGGTGAGCGCCACGTCGGCGCCCTCCTCGGCCAGGCGCAGTGCCACGGCCGCGCCGATGCCCCGGCTGCCGCCCGTCACCAGCGCTACTTTTCCATCGAGTGCCTGAGTCATGCCGACAATGCTGGTCAGTTGCGACCCTCGCGTCTGGCGACAATCGGCCGTCGCGTTCGGCCCGGTACGGCGCGGGCGACGCTACTCCGGCGTCGGCGCGTTCTCGGGGAGCAGCCGCAACGACTTCAGGTCCCGCCAGAGCGCCGGCGGGACCGGGTGGTCGAGCAGCCGCGCGTTCTCGGTGACCTCCTCCGGCGCGCGGGCGCCGACCAGCACGGTCGCGACGGCCGGATGCCCGAGCGGAAACTGGAGCGCGGCGGCGAGCGGGGGAACCGCGTACCGGGCGCAGACGGCGCGCAGCGCGGCGATCCGGTCCAGCAGCGCGGTCGGCACCTCGGCGTAGCCGTACGCCGCGCCGGGACGCGGATCGGCGAGCAGGCCCGACTGGAAGACGCCCGCGGCCAGCACCGCCACGTTCCGTGCCAGCGCCAACGGCAGCAGTTCGGCCAGGCCGGACTGGTCGAGCAGCGTGTACCGCCCGGCCAGTAGCACGCAGTCGGGGCCGGGCGCGGGCGCCTCGCGGAGGAACCGGGCGGCCACGTCGGCGTGGTTCACCCCGATCGAGACCGCCCGCACGACGCCGGCCGCGCGCAGCTCGGCCAGGGCGCGGTACGCCTCGCCGAGCGCCGTCGGGTAGTCCTCGTCCGGATCGTGCACGTGCAGCACGTCGACCCGGTCCAGGCCGAGCCGCTCCAGGCTCTCCTCGACCGAGCGGAGCACCGCCGGGTAGGAGTAGTCGAGCCGGGGACCGAGCCCGGGCGGCGGGTCCGCCCAGATCGTCTGCGTGTCCGGGCCGCCCGGCTCGATGAGGCGGCCGACCTTGGTGCAGAGCACGTACTCGTCGCGCGGCCGGGGACGCAGCGCCAACCCGGCGACCGATTCGCTGCGCCCGTAGCCGTAGACGGGTGCGGTGTCGTAGAGGCGTACGCCGTGCTCCCAGGCGGCGTCGACGGTGGCGACGGCCCGCGCGGTGGCGACCGGGGCGTACATCCCGCCGAGCGAGGCGAGACCCAGCCCGAGCCGGCTCACCGGCAGGCCACTGCGCCCGAGCGACACCACCTCCGCTGCCCGCACCCGCCGCCTCCCCGCCGTGCCCGTTGCTGCTGTCGCCGTGTCGTTGGTGGCTGTTGCCGAGCCGTTGCCGCTGTCGCCCCGTCGTTTGGTTGTCGCCCTGTCGTTTGGTTGTCGCCGAGCCACCGGCCCCGCCAGCCGGCGACTCGGCCGGCCGAGGCTAACGCCGGGGTACGACAGTCTCGTGCCCTCAGCCGTCCGGAAGGTGGACGCGTGCGGTGATCGGCAGGTGGTCGCTGCCGGTCGCCGGCAGGGCCCGGACCCGGGCCACCGTCGCCGAGCGGGCCATGACCTGGTCGACCCGGGCCACCGGGAAACCGGCCGGCCAGCTGAAGGGGAGGCGGGTACGCGGCGAGGTCAGCTGCGAGCCCACCGGATCGAGACCACGGTCGTCCAGCGTGCTGTTCAGGTCGCCGAGTAGGAGCACCGTTTCCAGCCGCTCGGCGCGGATCGCGGCACCGAGCCGGGCCGCGCTCTCGTCCCGCCGCGCGGTGCCGAATCCGGTCGAGACGCCGAGGCGTACCGAGGGCAGGTGCGCCACGTACACCGCGATCTCGCCGTACGGGGTCCGCGCGGTGGCCCGGAGCGCGCGGCGCCAGTCCGCCGCGAGGCCGGACGGCTTGATGTCGAGCGGCCGGGCGTCCGCGAGCGGGTACCGCGACCAGAGCCCGACCGTGCCCTGCACCGCGTGGTGCGGAAGCTCGGGCGCCAGCGCCGCCAGGTACGCCGGCAGCGCGGCCGGGGTCACCTCCACCAGCGCGACGAGGTCGGGGCGTACCGCCAACAGGGCCTTCCCGGTGCCCGCCGGGTCCGGGTTCTCGTCGCTGACGTTGTGCTGCACCGCGGTCAGCCCGGTGCCGGGCGTCTCGCGGTCCGCCGCCGGCGCGGGGGCGATCAGTCCGACCCAGACGGCCGCCGGCAGCAGGGTCGCGAGCAGGGCGGGAAGCGAGCGGCGCAGCAGCGCCAGCCCCAGCAGCACCGGGATCACCAGCCCGAGCCAGGGGAGGAACGTCTCCACCAGGCTGCCCAGTCGCGGACCCGCGTTGGGCACGGCGGAAGGGAAGGCCAGGAGGCCGGCGACGAGCCCGGCGACCACCGCGAGCGGCCAACCCCGCCGCCAGCGGGACCGGGTACCGGGTCGAACCGTCCGCGCGTTGTCGTCGGCCGTCGGTCGCATGGTCGGATCATTCTCCCCGCCGGCCCGCCCGTTGTCGCCCCGGCTCCCGTGGCCGTTTCGTGGCCGTTCCGTGGCAGGATGTGGCGTGGCATGACGTCATGGGAACTCTGTTACGACAGCTTGGACGGGCTGTCCGTGGGCGACGCGCTGGGCGCCCAGTTCTTCGTACCGGGCACGTCGCTGGCGGATCTCCGCGCCGGACGGCTGCCCGAGGGCCTCTGGCCGTGGACCGACGACACCGAGATGGCCTGCTCGATCGTCGCCGAGCTGAACGACGACCGGGGCCTCGACCAGGACCGACTCGCCGCCGGGTTCGCCGAGCGGTTCGAACCGTACCGGGGGTACGGCGGCGGTGCCGTCGTGATCCTGCGGCAGATCCGCGCCGGCGGCGACTGGCGGGAGATCGCCAAGGCCGCCTTCGACGGTCGCGGGTCGATGGGAAACGGGGCGGCGATGCGGGTCGCGCCGCTCGGCGCGTTCCACGCCGGCGACTCCCGGACGGCCGCCCTGGAGGCGATGCGGTCGGCCGAGGTCACCCACGCGCACGCCGAGGGCATCCTCGGCGGGGTCGCCGTGGCGGTCGCCGCCGCCGAGGCGGGCTGGGCCCGCAGGGTCCGGCACCGGCCCGAGGGGACCGAGCTTCTCGACGCGGTCCTCGGCTACCTGACCGATAGCCGGGTCAGGACCGAAATCGGGCGGGCGCGCCGGCTACTCGGGGTGGGCGTGGCGGAGGCCGCGTACGAGCTGGGAAACGGGTCCCAGGTGATCGCGCCGGACACGGTGCCGTTCGCGCTCTGGGTCGCCGCGACCCACCTCGACGACTACCCGTCGGCCATCCTCGCCTGCGTCGAGGCCGGGGGAGACGTCGACACCACGGCCGCGATCGTCGGCGGGATCGTCGCGACGTACACCGGCACCGGGCCGGGTGGTGTTCCGGCGCCGTGGCTGGAGCGTCGGGAGCCCCTGCCGGCCTTCGCGCGCCGGCCGGCGCCGCGTGACGCCGCCGGGAAGTGATGCGTTGTTTCGGCTCCACATCAAATAAATTGTGATCACATCGAATTTGGTGTGGAGCCGGACGCTTGGCACGTTCCGGCGCCGTATGTCATTTCGGATGAGCGATTGCACTGCCCTGACCAGCGCTGATATCCAATGTGGAAGCCCTTCGACGGTGGCGGCCACGTTGAGCGAGGGAGTGCACGGTGACCACGGATGCCGGTTCCACGGTTCCGCGACGGCAACTCGGGCGGCGCCTGCACCGACTGCGCAAGGACGCGCGGATCACGGTGAAGGCCGCCGCCGAGGAACTGCGCTGGTTGATGCCGAAGATCTGGCGGATCGAGCGGGGTACGACTTCGACGCGCACTCCGGACGTGCTGGCGATGTGCGAGGTCTACGGCGCGCCGGGAGAGCTGACCGAGGCGCTGGTGGGGCTCGCCCGGGCGACCCGGGCCCAGGGCTGGTGGCACTCCTACCTCGACGCGATTCCAGAATGGTTCGAGCTTTACGCCGAGTTGGAGGCGTCGGCGCTCCGGCTGCGTGGCTACGAGTCGCACCTGGTTCCTGGCCTGTTGCAGGCCCGAGAGTATGCCGACGAGGTGTTCCGGATCTGCCGACCGAATCGAAGCTCGGTCAAGCGGGAGCGGCGCGTTGAGGCTCGCCTGGCCCGGCAGGCGCTGCTCGCCAGGAGCCGGCCGGCGGCTCCGAGAGTCGAGTTCGTGGTGGATGAGATGGTGCTGCATCGCGGCGTCCTGAGCGCGGTCGCGATGGTCGAGCAGTTGCGACAGATTGAAGCGGCGAGTCACCTGCCGAAGGTCTCCATCAGGGTGCTCCAGGTCACCGATGGCTTGCACCCAGCCGCGGCGGCGAACGGCCCGTTCACCATCATGGAGTTTCCCCAGGTGCTACCGGACCGACCGCCGGAACCTACGCTCGTGTACTGCGAGGGGCTGCAAGGACGTGGCCGGCCCGGTGCTGTTCTTCAGCCCGGCGCGCTGGACCGCCTTTCTCGCCGGCCTGAAGATTGACAGCCTCGGCTGACCGAGCCGCTCCATTTCCGCGCTGCGCCGCTTGACCGACGTCCAGCGCGGCGCCGGCACGTGGGCGCCTCGGGGGCGGACCGGGATCGGCGTCCGGGGATGGACAAGATCAGTTGGCGTGCGCGTTCTGGCGGCAGCCGCTCAGCTGCTCGGTGGCCACGCCCATGAGGACGACGTCGACCACGTCTTCGGCGAGCGTGGGCGTGACCGGCAGGTGTCCGAACAACACCCGGTAGTAGATGGTCGCGGCCAGCATGTCCAGCAGCAGGTCGAGGTCGACGTCGGGACGGATGTCCCCACGACGGATGCCGCGCCGCAGGGCCTCGGCGGTCGACGCCCGACGGGGGTGGAAGAACCGGTCGAGAAACGCGGCCTCCAGTTCCGGGTCGCCGGCGAGGTCTGCGACCAGGGCCGGCAGCGCGCGCCGTCCCACCGTGGTGGTGAAGGCCTGGGTGAGGGTGCCGATCCCGGCGACGAGGTCGCAGCGCGTGCAACCGGTGTCCGGCGTCGGCGTGGTGCCGACGACGGCGGCCAGGGCGTCGACCACGAGATGCTGCCGGGACCGCCAGCGCCGGCGCAGCGCCGGCTTGCTCGTGCCGGCCCTGGCGGCCACCCCCTCCAGCGTGAGCTTCCCGTAGCCCGTCTCGTTGAGGATCTCCAGCACGACTCGCGGGACCACCACGTCGATGCGTACGTCCCGGGGCCGCCCGGGGCGTTGCTGTGACGCCGATCGCTCCTCGGCCGCCGCGCCCGTAGGGGTGTCCTCCATGCCACCACTATAGGTATGCTCGATTCATTCCGTGCCGGAACGGAACGAAATTGTGTGTGGAGGTGGCGCATGGCCGAGCACGTCGACAGGGTGACGCTGACCGGGGGTGAGCCGTCCGCGTCGTCGGCGGACGCGCGACGGGCGTCGACGGAGAGCGTTCTCGACCGGCCCTATCGTTCGCTCACGCTCGGTGTGATCCTTTCGGTCGGGACGGTCGCCTTCGAGTCGCTCGGTGTGGCGACCGTCCTGCCCGGCATCGCCGAGAAGCTCGACGGCCTGGGCGCGTACGGTTGGGGCCTCTCCGCGCTGATGCTGGCCAACATCGTCGGTACGGTGATCGCGGGGCGGTCCGCGGACCGCGACGGTCCATGGCGGCCGATGGCGGTGGGGCTGCTGGTCTTCGCGGTCGGCTGCGTGCTCGCGGGCGCGGCCGGATCGTGGCCGCTGTTTCTGGCGGGACGGTTCGTGCAGGGTCTCGGCGTAGGCGCGGTCATGGCGACGGCCTACGCGATGATCGGGCTCGCCTACCCCGAGCACCTGCGCGCCCGGATGTTCGCCCTGCTCTCCTCCGCCTGGACCATTCCGTCACTCGTCGGCCCGCTCATCGCGGGCGTCCTCGCCGACCACGCCAGCTGGCGTGCGGTTTTCGTGCTCATGCTGCCGCTGGTGGTGGCCGCCGGCGGCATGACCCTTCCCGGGCTGCGGCGGCTGCGCGCGCCCCGGGCCGACCGAGCCGTCGCGGGGGTCGGCGCGGCGTCGCGCTGGTGGAGGAGCCCGCTGGCCAGCGCGGTCCTGCTCACCGTCGGTACCGGGCTGCTGCTTCAGGCCCTGCTGCTGAGCAACGTCGCCGTACTGGCCGTGCTCGCCGTGATCGGTCTGGCCATCGCCGTGCCCGCGCTGCGCTGGACGACTCCGGAGGGCACCATGACGGCTCGTGTGGGCATCGGGGCCGGGGTGGTCGTCCGCGCGCTGCTCTGCGCCGTCTACTTCGGCAGCGAGGCGTTCCTACCGCTCGGTTTGCGGCAGCTGCGCGGCGTGAGTGCCGCCGAGGCCGGTCTCGGACTCTCCGCCGGGGCGCTGGCCTGGGTGGCGGGCTCCGCGCTTCAGGCGAAGCTCGACGGTAGACGGCCGGGGCTCCGTACGCGCAGCGTCGCACTCGGGTTCGCCGTTCTGCTGGCCGGCGTGGCGGTCGTCGCGCTCTCCATCCTGACCGAGGCCGTTCCGGTCTACCTCGCCGTTCTCGGCTGGGCCATCGGCGGACTCGGCATGGGCGTTGCCTTCAACGCCTCCACCACGGACACCCTGGAGCAGACGCCCGCCGTGCGCCAGGGCGAGGTGAGCGCGGCCCTCCAACTCGCGCAGACCCTCGCTACCGCTGTGCTCGCCGGCCTTGGCGGGGCGGCCATCGCCATCGCGGGGCACTACGGCGGCGGCACCCGTACCGCGCTGCTGAGCACGTTCGCCCTTACCGGACTGCTCGCCCTCGCCGGGGTGGTGCTGTCCCGGAGGTTGCGTCCCGCGGCTGCCCGTTAGCGCAATCGCCATCGCCCGGATCGGGAGCACCCGACACCGAACACCCGGTCGACGGAACCGATCGCCCGGGTCGGAAGACTCCGGCCCGGTCGATCCGCGACGTGCGAGGTGTGGATCAGAGGGTCTCGGCGGCGGACACCGCCACGCTGACGGTGTTGTCGGACGGGTCGGCGTCGGTTACGGCGCTGGCGCCGTAGTGGGTGGTGACGGTCAACTGGACGGTGCCGAGGTCGCCCACGGACGTGGTCGGATCGGCGGTGAACAGGAGGTCGACGAAGTGCCGCTCACCGGCCATGAACCGGCCGCCGGGGACGGTGCAGGAGCTGAAGAAGCAGGGCGAGGCCGGGAAGGTGCCGCTGAGACGGACCCCGGCCGGCAGGCCGACGGCCTCGATCCGAAGGTCGTCGTGGGCGGCGTCGCCGGCGTACCGCACGCTCGTGCTGAGTTGGCCGGCGAAGGTGCCGTCGGCCTGCCGGGTGAGGGTGAGAGAAGCGGGGTCGGCCGTGATGCTGGCCGCCGCCGTGGTGTCCTGGACGTAGGGCCGCGAGTTGCGCAGCGATCCGCTGGTGGAGCGGAACGACGCGGTGAACGAAGCCTCGTCGAGCGCGTTGCCGCTGCCGGAAGAGAGCGTGATGGCGCCGCCGCCGGCCGTCATCGGGTAGGGGCGCGGGGTGGTGAGCACCTCGAAGTCGACGGCGAAGAGAATTCCCCCCGGTTGGGTTCGGGCGGCTCCGATCGCCGCCTCGTTGACCTCCAAAACACCTCCCGGCCGCGCCCGGGGTTACCGGTTCTCCGAGGCTTTCCCCGGCTGCCGCCGATCGGCACATAACCGCAGGTCAGGGGTGTGCAGACGCATAACTGTCCGCATAATGACGGCTGCTGCGGCGGCTGGATAGGCTGGCGGCCATGCCCGAGGGACACACCATTCACCGGCTGGCCGCGCGCCACCGGGAACTCTTCGCCGGCGACAAGGTGCTGGCCGCCAGCCCGCAGGGCCGGTTCGCCGAGGGTGCGGCGCTGATCTCGGGCTCGGTGCTGGAGGCGACCGAGGCGTACGGCAAGCACCTGCTGCACCACTACGCCGGGGAGCGGACGCTGCACGTACACCTCGGGCTCTACGGCAAGGTCACCGACGGCGACGGTGCGCCGCCCGAGCCGGTCGGGCAGGTGCGCCTGCGGTTGACCAGCGACCTGCACTGGCTCGACCTGCGCGGGCCGACCGCCTGCGAGCTGCTGACCCCGCCCGAGGTCCAGGCGCTGCGGGACCGGCTCGGCGCCGACCCGCTGCGGGCCGACGCCGACCCAGACGCCGCGTACGACCGGATCCGGCGCAGCCCGACCCCGCTGGCCGCGCTGCTGCTCGACCAGTCGGTCGTGGCCGGCACCGGGCTGATCTTCGTCACCGAGGCGCTGTTCCGGGCCGGGCTGCGCCCCACGACCCCGGGGCGGCGGCTCAGCGCGATACGCTGGCGGGCGATCTGGGACGACCTGGTCCTTCTGATGCGCCAGGCGGTGCTGGTCGGGCGGATCGACACGGTCCGCGACGAGCACCTGCCGGAGGCGATGGGGCGGCCACCCCGGGTCGACCGGCACGGCGGAGAGGTCTACGTCTACCGCCGCGCCGCGCTGCCCTGCCACGTCTGCGGCACCGCCGTCCGGCAGGCCGACCTCGCCGGCCGGAACTCGTACTGGTGCCCGACCTGCCAGCGCTGACCCCGCCGCCTCGCCGCTGACCCGGCCGAGTCTCCGCTGACCGTCCGGCTCACCGCATATGACCTGTGCGGTGCCGATTGTGCCGGTTGTTCAGGTACCGCAGGCTGCCCCGCGAACTGTCCGGTCGGGGAGGTGCCGAGAGTGCGGTGGGCGTACCGGTGAATCGGGCGACGACGGGGTGCGAGTTGTCCGGAAATCCCGACGCGGCGGCGGCCGGGGCGCCGGGAACATCGAAGGCGATGAAGAGCGCCTTCGGCCGGCGATCGTGGTTACGGCCCGAGCCGGTCCTGATCCTGCTGGGCCTGGTCGGCATGGCGGTCGTCCTGCCGCACCACATCTCCGGCGACGGCCACTCGCGCTACCGGGAACTCGTCGAACTCTTCGACCACGGGCGGCTCTCGAACGACTCGTACTCGATGGTCGGGCCGCTCTTCGCCTGGCCGTTCTGGGCCGCCGGCGAGCTGGCCGGAAGCCGGCAGGACTGGCTCGCCCAGTTCAACCTGGTGCTCTTCGCGCTCACGCTCGCGGTCATCTACGGGCTGCTGCGGGATCGGATGGACCGCGCCCTGCTCTGGCGGTTCCTGCTGCTGCTCACCGCCGGCAGCATGGTCGCCGCGCACGTCACCGACTTCTACGGCGAGATGTTCACCGCCGCCTGCGTGGCGGTCGGGGTGCTCGTCGCGCTCGTCCGCTCCCGGGCGGTGACCGGGTGGGTGCTGGTGGTCATCGGTGCGGTCAACACCCCGGCGAGCTTCGTCGGGCTCGGGCTGCTCAGCGCCGAACGCACCATCAGCCGGCGCCGGCTGCGCTATTTCGGCGTCGGGCTCGCCGGCGTGGCGCTGATCATGGGCGAGGCGTGGCTGCGGCGCGGCGGCCCGTTCGTCACCGGGCACGGCGGGCCGACCGCGCTGCCCCGCACGCTCCTGCCGTACTCGGGCATGGCCGGCTTCTCGTACCCGTTCCCGCTCGGTGTGCTGGCGATCCTGCTGTCGTTCAGCAAGGGGCTGGTCTTCTTCGTCCCCGGGCTGCTGCTGCCGGTGCGGCGCCGACTGGCCGTGCTGCACGACCGTGACCGGGTCGACCTCTTCCGGGCGTACCTGCTCTGGCTGCTCTTCCTCGCCGGGCTGGTGGTCGTGTACGCGAGCTGGTGGGCCTGGTACGGCGGGGTCTACTGGGGACCCCGCTTCTTCCTCATCGCGGTGTTTCCGGCGTCGCTGGCGCTCGCGGTCGCGGTCACGTACCGGCACGCGGGACCGCTCGCCGACCTCGCCACGCTCGCCCTGCTCGGGCTCTCCCTCTGGGTCGGGGCCACCAGCAGCGTGCTGCACGTCGTGCAGCCGCCGTTCTGCGCCGACCCGGTGCTGGAACGGCTCTGCCTGCACGTACCCGAGATCAGCCCGCTCTGGTACCCGCTGGTCGACCCGCCCCGGCTCGGTGCGGGCGAGGCCGCGTACCTCGCCTATCTGGCCGCGGTGCTGGCCGTGCTGGCGGCCCCGGTGCTGCGCCGGCTGCCCGGCAAGCTCCAGCCGTGGCTGGCCGCGACCCGGCCGTACCGGTCCCGCGCCGCCTGGCGACTGTGACCGGCCGGGCCGGGCCGCTCCTGCCCTGATGCCCCCGGTCGGGCCTCGCGGGGTCCGGCCGGGGCCGGACCAGCCGGGCAGACCGGCCGGGTCAGCGCAGGCGGCGGATGTCGCCGTAGGCCCGGTAGAAGCCGCCCCGGCTCGCCTCGCGCAGCTCGGTGACCAGGTAGCGGGCGCGCGGCTCGCGGATGCCCTTGGGGAACTGCACCAGCCAGTCCTGCCGGTAGCCGGGCGAGACGACCCGTACCCGCAGCCGCCCGCCCACGTCGACGCACTCGACCACGATCCCGGAGCCGGTGTCGCTGGTCACCTCAAGGGTGGAGGTGGCGGCCACCGCCGGCATCCGGGGCGGTGCCTTCACGTCCACCACCTCCGGCACGTCGCCCTGCTGAGCCGCGCGGATCGCCGCCTCGCTGGCGTCGATGCAGGCGAGCGTGCCGGCCGTGGTGACCACGTAGAGGCGCTCGTCGTGGTACTGCATCGAGAACGCCGAGCCGCAGCCGGTACCGAGCTTCCACAACCGGTTGCCGGCCGCGTCGAAGCAGTAGATCGAGGAACGGTTGTCGCCGGCGAAGACGTACTCGCCGCCCTCGGCGGTGGCGCAGGAGTAGACCGGGGCGTCGCAGCGGTAGATCTCCTCCGACCGGCCGTCCTTGGCGACCCGTGCCACCTGCTGGGTGGTGGTCCCCGCGTAGAGCGCATCGGACTCCTGCCACCCGAACAGCACCGCACCGGTGGGCCGGTGCCACAGCTCCTGGCCGGTACGCCAGTCGTAGCTGGTCACCCCGCGCGAGTGGCCGTGGTGTACGGCCCGATGGTCGCAGCGCACCATCCAGCCGGAGGAGCCGCGCCCGCGCCGGCGCCAGAGGAACTCGTCCTCGTGGTCGATCGCGGCGATGCCCCCGCCCGAGTCGGAGACGCCGAGCACGCCGTCGTGGATGTCCAGCCAGTAGATGTCGATGTCCGGCGCGATCTGGTAGGCCAGCCGGGGCACCTTGCCGGAGAGGTCGTAGACGTTGCCGTCGTCGCAGCCGGCGTAGAGCCAGTCGTCGTCCGCGACGATGCACTTCACCCCGTCGGGCAGCCGGAACTGCTGGACCACCTGGGCGTCGTGGGTGAGCGTGGTGATGATGCCACTCTCGTTGCCGACCATGGCCCGGTCGCCGTCCACGAAGATCCCGTACGCGGGCGAGCCGCTGTCGTAGCGCCAGAGCACGGGGGCGTTGTGCGTGACCGGGGGAACGTATTGGGCGCGGGCCGCCCGGACGGCCGAGTGACCGTGCGTGCCGGGGACGGGGTGCGGGACGGGGGAGTAGCTGCTGATGACCCGCCGGGAGACGGTGCGCTTCGCGCGTACCCCCTGGACGGCCGGCGCGTAGCCCTTGCGCACCTTCTCGCCGATCTTCTTGGCCGCCTCGCGCCGGGCGTGCGCGTTGTCGGGGTACGACGTGCTCTTGACCTGGCCGCGGTCCCCGATCCGGCCGTAGCGGATGGTCAGCTGCGGCCCGTCGACGGTCACCTCGTAGAACTTGTGCGCCCCACCGCCCGATTCGGACAGTTCGAGGTACGTCGTCTCCTGGGACATGGCGGGCCTCCGAG
Source organism: Micromonospora sp. NPDC049559 (assembly GCF_040676675.1). Classification (NCBI taxonomy): domain Bacteria; kingdom Bacillati; phylum Actinomycetota; class Actinomycetes; order Micromonosporales; family Micromonosporaceae; genus Micromonospora; species Micromonospora sp. NPDC049559. The sequence goes on from NZ_JBFAPK010000025.1 coordinate 124,357, forward strand.
GGGAATGAGCGTGACGGCGAGACGTCGGGCAGGGGAAACCGCCGACCGGCGGCGCTACGGCCGACGCGGCGACGAAGGAAACCTATCCATCGGCCCCGACACTTTCGCCCGCCCGAACGCGAGCCGCTCCGGTACGAGAACCGCCCCTGGAACGCGAACCACCCCTGGAACGCGAACCGGGCCGGTACGCGAACCGCCGGGGCGGCGGGGGTGCGCAGGCTACCGGCTGGACCGTCGCCCACCCAGACAATATGATCTCGCGGTAATCGCCGTTCGTATCCGCCGCCGCTGGTTCGCGGCGCGGGTCGGTACCGGCATG